>JBCCAG010000107.1:0-8509 GCA_039814955.1 Cyanobacteria bacterium P01_A01_bin.135 | reverse complement strand
TTGCCTTTACTGGCTAATCCGCCACTGTCCCGCAGCTGTGATCTGGGGTCGTAGGCTCAGCGGTCTATTGCCCGAGTTAGTCAGAATGCCTGCTATCTCAGCAACGTCAGCCAACTATCTGCGAGGTACAGATGAGACAACAGATTGAGAACTGGGGCCACCTGGCTGTTTGCCGGGGCTGGAGAGGTCGAGGCTGTAGTGCTTCCCCCTCCCTTGCCCCCCGCTTTTGGGGAGGAAGTCACCATGGGTAAGCTTCCTGTCACCGTGATTACCGGATTTCTGGGGGCCGGTAAGACAACCCTGATTCGCCACCTGCTGACCCACAGTGAGGGCCGCCGCCTGGCGGTGCTAGTCAATGAATTTGGAGAGATTGGTATCGATGGCGAGCTGCTGCGCGACTGCCAAATCTGCGACGAGGGGTCTACCGGAGAGGCTCTGCAACCCGCCGCGGTTGAGGCGGAAGCCAACATTGTCGAGCTCACCAATGGATGCTTGTGCTGCACCGTGCAGGAAGAGTTTCTGCCCGCCATGCAGGCGCTGCTGCGTCGCCGCGATCGCCTCGATGCGGTAGTGATTGAGACCTCTGGCCTGGCCCTGCCCCAGCCTCTAGTACAGGCTTTTCGCTGGCCAGAAATTCGCACCCAGGCCACGGTGGACAGCGTAGTGACCGTCGTGGATGCCGAGGCGATCGCGGCGGGTGAGGTGGTTCAAGATGTCGCAGCCCTGGAGGCGCAGCGGTCCGCTGATCCCAATCTAGACCACGAAACCTCTATCGATGAGCTGTTTGCAGACCAGATCGCCTGCGCCGATTTAGTGCTGCTCACTAAGCTGGATCGGCTTGAGCAAGCCCAGCAGAAGGCTGTTCAGCAGCAGCTGGTCCGGCAGCTTCCGGCGGGGGTGAGCGTTGTCTCCTGCTCCCAGGGCCGCCTCGCCCCCCAGGTCTTGTTGGGGTTAGGGGTCGAAGCAGAGATGGATTTGGACCCCCGAAGGGCTAGCCATGATCATGAAGATCATGAGCACGAGCATGACCACGACCACGACCACGATGAGCGCATTACCTCGGTTCAAGTCACCTTCGACCAGCCCGTAGCACCTCAGCGGCTCATCGAGCGGCTCAGGGCGCTAGGGGAAATCTACGACCTCTACCGGGTAAAAGGGTTTGTCAACGTTCCGCAAAAGCCCATGCGCTTGGTGCTCCAGGGGGTAGGTCGCCGGTTTGACACCTTTTACGACCGCCTCTGGCACCCCGATGAGCCCCGACAGACGCGCCTCATCTTAATTGGCAACCAGCTCGACAAGGCCGACATCGAGGCCGCGCTGTTGCCCCCCATGTCGTCTCTGTCATCTCAATCCCGGCAATCCACACCACCTATCATCTCAATCTAAGCACCCCTAAGCACAATAATCACCATGTCTCAAACTCAGCTTCACCCCCCCATCGACCCTACCCCAGCCCGTGCCAGCCGAGCTGCCCTAGATGACCAGCTCTCCCGGCGCGATATCGCCCTCGATCCCAGCGGCTACTTTGTCATTTATGTAGACCGAGTACACCAGCTGATCTGCGCCGCCCACTACACCAACAGCATCAGCGAGACCGGCGTTGCCCTCGACCCAGAGACGGGTAAACCCCTTCCCTGTAATGGCAGCCTTAAGCGGGAGCCCACCCGCGTTTACCAGGGCCGCACCGCTAAGGAACTCGGCATTCAGATTACTGAGCTGCCCGACCAGCCGCCCGTGAGCCAGCTAGACCACGCGCTTTACCTAGGGCGGGAGTTTGTCCGGGCTGAAATAGCCCTCAGCACGGGTCAGGAGTATATCCAAGACTGAATCAAGGCCAACCCGCTAAAAATTGCCATCCGGAAGATTGCGTTTAGAATAGGGTTGCCGGATTTTGGTTGCAGGGGCCGGATAAAGGTTCGATGGTAGCGCTTGTTTACACGCCGTATGTCAAATCCAGGGTCGACAATGCCAGATGGGCGTAACACCCCCACGCTACCGGAAGCCAGCTCACCCCGGAGGCTTCCAGGGCTAGGGCTGCTGCGGAGCCGGCTGCTGTGGATGGCGGTGGGCTCAGGGCTATTTGTTGGGGCAGGGGCGCTGGCGGTCACTAGCCTGCTGCGGATTCCGGGTCAGCCCAACTGTCCTTCGATCTTCTGGCCTATGGCCTCGGCAACGCTGCGGCTGTACTGCGCTGACGTTGCCGCTGAGAAAAATACCGAACGGGACCTGCGGCGAGCGATCGCCCTGGTCAGCGGCCTACCCAAGGACCACCCCATGCGGGGCGAGATTGACCGCATGGTGGAAGAATGGTCATTTGGGCTATTGGATCTGGCAAAATCAGCCTTTCACCAGGGTGACCTAGAGCAGGCCCTGGCGATCGCTAAGCGTATCTCTCCTCAGTGGCCTGCCCACCAGGAAGTAGAGGGCAATACAACCGCCTGGCGTACCGTGTGGGCTGACGCAGAGCGGCTGTTTCAAGAAGCGGAGTCAGCCCTGCGTCAGGAGCAGTTTAAGCTCGCCTTTAGCATTGCCCTTGACCTAGCAGAGGTGGGGAACCGCCACTGGGAAACCGCTAAGTACGACCAGCTCGATCGGCTCATTAAGGTGACGCGGCAGGACGGCGATAAGCTATCGGAGGCTCGCTATCTGGCCGATCAAAATTCCCTCACCGACCTGCTCAAGGCCATTGACTTGGTGGCGGAAATCGGGGAAACCAGCTACCTACATGACGCCGCCCGGCGCACCAGCGATCGCTTTTGGCAGCGGGCCCTAGACTTGGGCCTTGATGCCCTAAACAGCGGCGATAGCCAGCAAGCCCTAGCGGTGGCCCGTCGTCTGCCGGATACTGCTGAATTCAAGGCCCAGGCGGAAGACCTCAAGGCGCTGGCGCTGGCGGTGCTGCAGGCCAATAAGAACACAGTGGCCGACGTTGAGGCAGCAATCCTCCAGGTGAAAAAGGTGCGCCCCGGTCGCCCTCTCTACTACCGGGCTGAGCAGCTAATCCGCTACTGGCAGCTCGACATTCAGAACTTGCAGTACCTCTCCGAAGCCCAGTCCATAGCCGCCGGGGGGGGGCCTGATAACCTGCGGGCGGCGATCGCCAAGGCCGAACTCGTGGTCAACAGCGATCCCCGCAACAGCGATGCCCAAAGCGCGATCTCTCAATGGCGCTCCGAGATTCAGCGCATCGAAGATCGCCCCCTGCTCAATGAGGCCGAGGCCACGGCTGGCCAAGGGGATGTGCGGTCCTTAGAGGCCGCTATTACCAAGGCGGAGCGGATTGCCCCCGATAGCGTTTTGTATGGGGAAGCCACCAGCGCTATCGAGCGCTGGACCCGCCAGGTGCAGCGCATTAGCGGGACGCCTGTTTTAGAAGAGGCTCGCCTGCTGGCCCAGAACGGCAGCTATAGTGAAGCGATCGCCTTGGTGGAAGAGCTTGGCCCCAACCACGCCCTTTACGACCAAGCCCAGGATCAATTGGAGCAGTGGCAGCAGCAGAACGAAGGGGATACTCTGCTGGAGCAGGCCCGCAACCTCAGCGACACTGGCACCCCCGCCAACCTAGCCGATGCGATTCAGCTGACCCGCCGGGTGCCCCGATCTAGCCAGAGCTGGCGAGACGCCAACCGCCTCGGGAATCAGTGGAGCCGCGAACTGTTTTCACTGGCGCAGCAAACCGCCGCCACCGACCTGGGCCAAGCCATTGGCATTGCGCAGCTGATTCCACCAGACACTGCCGCCTATGAGGTTGCCCAAGCGGCGATCGCCGCTTGGCAAAGGGAGTAGATTCCCCGAGCTAGATTGCCTGACAGTACTGATTGACCTCATTGACCAACGGGTCTTCCTTACCAGTGGCGGTCTCCAACTGCTCGTAGGCGGCCTCTGCCGCCGGCAGGTCCTGTGATTCCACCGCCGTTACCAGCTGCTCCGTCGCGTCCCCCATTTCCCGGTAGAGCTTGATGAACCGCTGGCGAAACCCCTGCAGCTGCTCGTCAGTGAGATCAATGGACTCAAGTTGTGAGGCAGTCTGCTGCGCGGTTTCGGTAATGCTGGAGAAGGCTTCTGTGCTCCTAGCATCGACCTCTGATTCCACAGTAACCGCCTCCACCTCAGTGACCGCGCGGTTTGCGATGTCGATTAGCTGATTGCACTGGTCGATCTTGCTGCTACTGCAGCTTACTAGAGCAAGGGTAATCAAACCAGTCCCAGCAGCAGAAATACAGCGATGGAGTGATAGCATGCAACGACGTTCTAAACAACTTGAAAGGCCAGCTCCCACGACCAAAGCCTCTTCAGAAATTCCTTGGTTTGGGTAGCTCGTCTGACTGGGGTCAGTTCAACAACCGCCTATCCCTATGAGGCCGGAGCCACCGCCATCTTCTGCAGCAGCAGCTTCACCGCTTCTACATACTGCGGATCGCTCTGGGTGCCGATCAAGGTGCGATCGCCCCGCAGCGCCTCCTGCTGCTCGTCAGACAGCTCTACCACCACGTCTGGGGCAATGCCCGCCTCGTTGATGTCATTGCCGTTGGGGGTCAGGTATTTGGCAACCGTAATGGCCAAGCCAGAACCATCCCCAAGCGGGCGTACTGACTGTACCAGGCCCTTGCCAAAGGTCTTAGTTCCCACTAGGGTTGCCCGGTCGTTGTCCTGCAGCGCGCCAGAGAGGATCTCGCTGGCGCTGGCAGAGCCGCCGTCCACCAGCACCACCAGCGGCTTGTCGGTTAGGGCGTTGCCCACCGCCTCCTGGCGATCGGTGAGGCCCCGGCGATTCACAGTTGAGACAATGGTGCCATCCTCTAACCACATGCGGGCAATGTCAATACTGGAGTAGAGCAGTCCCCCTGGGTTTGAGCGGACATCAAGCACATAGGACTCGACGTCCTCCTTCTCTAGGGCGCGGATAGCATCCCGCATCTCATCGGCAGCATTGGCGCTGAACTGGATCAGGCGAATGTAGCCGACGGTGCCAAGGCCAGGTTCAGTGCGGGTTTCGTATCGTACTGGGTGGATCTCAATGCGAGCCCGCACAATGGGCACCACTAAGGTCTCCTCCTCCCGCAGAATGGTGAGGTTGACTTGGGAGTCCACAGGGCCCCGAATCAGGTTGACGGCGTCGTTGATATCCATACCGATAGCGTCAACGTCATCAATCTTAATAATGACGTCGCCCGCCACAATGCCGGCCTCAAAAGCAGGCGAATCTTCGATTGGAGCAACCACTATCAGCTTATTGGTCTCCTCCTCTTGAGAAAGCTGGATACCAACACCGGTCAGCTCTCCCGAGGTATCGATCTGCATGTTGCGAAACTCCTGGGGATCCATGAAGCGAGTATAGGGATCCTCCAGAGTGTCCAGCATTTCGCGGATAGCAGTGTAGGCGGCTTCGCTATCGGTGTAGCTGCGATTGAGATAGTCCATCCGCACCGCTTGCCAGTCGGTTTGGTTGAAGGTGGCATCTACATAAGTCCTATCGATTAGCTGCCAGACCTCATCAACGATATCCTTCGGACTATCCTGCAGCAGCGCCTGGGTCTGAGGATGAAGCCCAATAGAAGCGGCAACGGTAGCGCCAACAAGAGCTGTCGTACCCAAGACAAGTCCGCGCGTAATCAAAGTCATGTTGAGAAGCTAAAAGCTGAATGTACTCTCACACTAACATATGCAAATGAGTGGCTGGTGAGACGGAAACCCGGACTACAACTCCCGTTAACCGGGTCGGCTAGCTTTCCGGATCGACCCAGCGACCATCGGATTTAATTAGATTGATCAGCTCGGCAACGCCTTCACTTTCTGGAACCTTTTTGATCTCATCCCGCCCTCTATATAGGGAGATGAAACCCGGCTGCTTACCCACGTAGCCGTAGTCGGCATCGGCCATTTCTCCCGGACCGTTGACGATGCAGCCCATCACCGCAATGTCAAGACCCGTGAGGTGATTGGTGGCCGCCCGCACCTTGGCCAGTACCTCTTCTAGATTAAACAGCGTTCGTCCGCAGGAGGGACAGGCCACATATTCCACCATGGTTTTTCGCAGCCCCAAGGCCTGCAGGATGCTATAGCACACCGGAATTTCCTTGATGGGCGCTTCAGTGAGGGAGACGCGGATGGTGTCACCAATGCCCTCTGCCAGCAGGGTCCCAATTCCAGCAGTGGATTTGATGCGCCCGTACTCACCATCGCCAGCCTCGGTAACACCCAAATGCAGCGGGTAGGCCATACCCAGTTTATCCATGCGCTGTACCATCAGCCGGTAGGCGGCAAGCATCACTGGCACCCGGGAGGCCTTGAGGGAAACCACCAGGTTGTGGTAGTCCAAAGACTCGCAAATCTGAATAAATTCGATGGCCGACTGCACCATCCCTTCCGGGGTATCGCCGTAGGTAAACAGCATCCGCTCTGAGAGAGAGCCGTGGTTGACGCCGATGCGCATCGCCTTGTCCTGCTCTTTGAGCGATCGCACCAGGGGCTCTAGAGTCTCGCGGATGCGATCGCCGATGTCATCGAACTCTGACTGGCTAAATTCCTCACGATCGCTCTTCGGCTTCTCAAATACGTAGAGGCCGGGGTTAATCCGCACCTTGTCTACATGCTTGGCCACCTCTAGCGCAATCTTCATGCCGTTGTGGTGGACGTCGGCCACCAAGGGTACATCCTCATAGGTGGTCCGCAGGGAAGCTTTGATATCCGCGACAGCTTTAGCATGGGCCATACTGGGCACCGTCACCCGCACAATTTCGCAGCCGGCTTCATGCAGCTCTCGAATTGCCGCCACCGCAGCGGGGACGTCTAGGGTGTCCTCATTGATCATCGATTGAACCACCACCGGGTTGTTGCCGCCGATGGTGACGCTACCGACCCGCACAGGGCGAGTCTGACGGCGATGAATTACCGTATCGACATGCGGCTCAACTGGTGTAGCAGATGCGGGCGGCGTGGGCAGCGTTTGCATGACAAAAGCAAGGAGAATAGACGTTGAGGGTAGCGACCCTATAAGCCGCTACCCTCAAGGGTGCCATAAATCAAAGCCAATTGATGGCTAAGAAAGGGTTAAACCAGCTATAGAACCAGCAAAATCAGAATCGTTGCGATTACAGCGGCGAGAAAAGCAGGTGGCTTTTCCTTTTTGTCAGGCTTCTTTTCCTCCTTCTTTTCCGCCTCGCACTCAAAACAGACCTTGTACTTATCAGCCATCGGCGTCTCTCCAGATATAAGGGTAGATACGGCACTTGCCGCAGCGCAAGCGCATCAGGGGTGACACCCATCACGGGAGTCACCCCCCGTATAACCACAAAAGAGCGCCCCGAAATTTCGGAGCGCCCAAAGTAATTTGCGCAAATTTTACTCAAGCCGGCGCGGCCTTAGTCCGTAATCTCTTTCACGCTGACGTCGACCACCTCCACATCTACGGTACCCGGCGGTGTTGGCCTGAAAAACTCTCCCTCACTTGCCTGAAGCACCTCCTGGCAGTTTGGGCAGCGCGTCTGCTGGCCATTGATTCCCACTAACGGCGTACTGCAAACGGGACAACTTGCCTCCACCAGGTTGCGGCTCAGCCACCAGCGCAGTCCCCAAAAGGCAATCACCGGGGTAACAATTAGCAGTCCCATCAAGATAAACACCGACTTGACCAACCAGCCCAGGCCCACAGAACCCAACAGCCAGATGATTCCCAGCAGCACGAGCCAGTTGCTGATTCTCGATAGCCCGCTAAGCCGTAGACTTCTGAAATCTTGGTTCATGAGTGCCACTCCCAACGTACCGGCATTTATACCCTAACGCGTTCCTTCAGACTCCATCAAGGCGGGTTCTTGCCCATCATGCTAGGGAAATCCACGCTGGCCCCTACACAAAAAGTGGGGGCAGCAGTGCGCTGCACCACTACCCCCGGCTCAAACTCAGCTCCATTGAGAAAAATTTAGAACAGGCTCAAGGTTAGAGATTCATCAATCGGGAAAGTTGCCCCAATTCCCAGCCAGAGGGTCACAGCCGTACCAAACAGAAATACGGTCGTCGCCAGCGGACGGCGGAAGGGGTTCTGGAACTTGTTGACGCTCTCAATGAAGGGAACCAGCATCATTCCCAGAGGAATGGAAGCCATTGCCGCAATGCCTAGCAGCTTGTTGGGAACAATCCGCAGAATCTGGAAAGTGGGATACAAGTACCACTCAGGCAAAATTTCCAGCGGGGTAGCGAAAGGATTCGCCGGCTCACCCACCATCGCGGGATCCAGTACGGCCAGCGCGACGCAGCAAGCAATGGTACCGAAGATCACCACCGGGAAGGTGTAGAGCAGGTCGTTAGGCCAAGCGGGCTCACCATAATAGTTGTGGCCCATGCCCTGCTTGAGCTTCTTCCTGAGCTGCGGATCGCTCAAGTCAGGCTTCTTTAAAGTTGCCATAGTTATGCCATTCTCCAATAAAGTGAAGGTTTACAAGGGGCCAGAGATGCCTTGCTTCCGAATCATCAGGAAGTGCATCAGCATAAACACCGCGATCGCCCAGGGCAG
>JBCCAG010000543.1:0-3427 GCA_039814955.1 Cyanobacteria bacterium P01_A01_bin.135 | reverse complement strand
GCATGACGACCTGGCCCGTCGGGTGGGGCCAGCGGGCCAGCGCCTCAAATCCGACCAGCTGCTGATCATACAAATTGATGATGGGCTGGTAGTGGACGGCAAACTCCTGCTGGTCGAGGGCTTTGCGTAACGCTGTTTCTAGGTTCAGCCGTTCTACCACCTGAGCGTGCATTGCCCTATCAAAAACCTGATACCCGTTACCACCCGCTGCTTTGACCCGGTACATCGCAATATCGGCATCGCGAATGAGGTCGGAGGCACTAGTATAGGCAGCGTTGCCAAACACAACGCCAACGCTAAATCCGGTAAAAATCTCATAGCCGCCGATCATGACGGGCTGCTCAGACTCGGCGAGGATGTACTCAATCAGCGGGGTGACTGCCTCAGGCCCACCGCTGTCCTCCAGCAGAATCATGAATTCATCGCCACCGAGTCGCGCTACACAGTCTTGATCGGTGACCCACCGTATTAACCGAGCGGCGATCGCCTGCAGCAGCTGATCGCCCACCGCATGCCCCAGGCTATCGTTGACCACTTTGAATCGGTCTACGTCTAAGAGGAGTACGGCATAGGTCTGTTCAGGGCATTGCCGTGCCTGCTGAATAGCGAGCCCAATGCGCTTCGTGAGCAGTCTACGGTTGGGCAGGTTCGTGAGCGGATCATGCAGTGCGCTGTAGGCGAGCCGCTGCTGCGTTTGTTTTAGGTCAGTAATGTCGTGGATCAGGGCATAGTAGCCCTGCACTTTCCCGGCAGGTGCAATATCAGGCACCAGGACTGCAGAAATGTAGCGTAGCCCGCCCCTTGGATAGGGCATATCCATTTCGTAGGAGACGGTTTCGCCGGTCAGCGCCCGTTCGACATAGGACCGCGCTTGTTGATAGGCAACCGGGCCAATCAATGCCTCGACCCGACAGCCCAGAATCGATTCTTTGGGCTGATCGAACCAAGCCTCGTAGGTTGCATTCACGAATTGGTAGCGCTGCTCGGCATCCACGTAAGAAATACAGGCGCACACCGAATCTGCGATCAAGCGCAGCCGGTTCTCGCTCTGCTGCAGCGCGAGCTCAGCTTGCTTGCGGGCGGTAATGTCTTGGTAAGTACCAAGCACCCCGATGATGGCTCCCGCTGAGCTGCGCAGCGGCAGCTTGTTTGTCTCTAGCCACAGCACGCTTCCGTCTGGCTGCAGCTGCGTTTCGGCGATATTGAGCTTGGCAGTCCCAGAGGCGACAACAGCGGCATCATCGGCGCGGTAGGCTTCCGTCTCTTCCCGATGCCAGGGCAAGTCGTAATCCGTTTTACCAATTAATTCAGCGGCTGACCGCAGACCAGCGTTATCTAAAAAGTTGCGATTTGCGCCCAGATAGACCGATTGCCGATCCTTCCAAAACACGGATACCGGGAAGGTATCGAGCACCGTCTGTAAAAACTGCTCCCGCTCCCAGAGCTCTGCCGTACGGGACTCAACTCTCGCTTCTAGGTCTGCGTTGAGCTGCTGAAGCGCTGCCGTAGCCCGCTGGCGCTCTATTTCTAAAGCGGCGCGGGATGCGAAGATGCGCAATACATCTTCCGCCTGCTGAAGATTGCGTAAAGGCTGCTGATCAATCAGGCATAAAACCCCTAGTGCTTCTCCGTCGCCGCCGCATATGGCGATCCCGAGGTAGCCCTTAGCGTTGGTGGCCTTTAGAAGAGTATCCGCTGGAAAGCGCTGCTGGAGGTCGCGATCGCAGTAGAACTGACCCTGCCGAAGCACAACTTCACAGGGCATACCTGCCGTAGCATAGATAGTGTCGACATTCAGCTCACTGTCACTAGCGATCGCTAAAAGGTGCAGCAGCTCATCCTCACGCTTCTCTAGTAGAAGAACATAAGGGGCTTCCAAGGTTTGAGCAGCATGCTGGGCCAAAACCGAGAAGACATTTGGGCCCGTTGTTGCGGCAGTCGCTTCTGCAAATCTCCGAAGCTGCTCTACTGAAAAGGTGGCATCAGCCTGCTCAGGCTGGCCCGTCTTTCGGAGCCCGACCATAACACCACTCACCAACATCAGCGCTGCGATCGCTAGCTCCTGGGCCATGTGGATAGCAGCGCTTTGCGGTTGGCTATAGGCTAAGCCACTGAGGCCTATGGCTGCAATCACGAGCAGCAGCAGATAAGACCGGAGCGATAGGTTCTGAAGCACGATGTCTTTTACAGCCTGAGCATTCAGCTGTGATGCCTTTGTCTAGCTCAGTTATACGCCAAGACGGATTCTTCGCCGGTAGCCCAAGGTTAGGCTCCGACAGAAAATTGCGACGACAAAATACCTTGCTGGTACTAAAGACTATATCTCTGCTGAAACCTACGCTGCAGGTGAGATATTTGACACCCGTAGCGCCAATCAGCTTAATATTGTCTTAAGGATTTCTCAATCCGGTACGCAGCATAAAGTGCTATGGAAAGTAATATTTATCCCATTCGCTCCTTTATTCGATTTCAGGCAAAGCAGCAGCTTTTGGCAGAAACGCAAGCCCAGACGGATGTTGCCCCCTCTCATGAGTCTCTCTCCCACGAACCGAGCGCAGTGCAGCGAGTCGCCTCCGTCGGTGAGGCCCCAAAGCCTGCCTATTTCGATATAACCGCTGTCGACAACGATCTCCTCAAAGAAATTGCGGCCACCCTGTTTAACTCCGATCGCCACCCTGAACTATACCAGCCCTGCAAAGACATCATTGAAGCCACCGCCATTGAAGATGCGATCGCCTTTGACATTGTGGCCACCTACCGGCAGATCAAACAAAACCAAAAGCGGACCGAAGTGCAGGCCCTAAATAAGCTGCTGCCATAACGCTCCTAGGGCAGTATGATTGCTATGCTGCATTGGTCTAGGGATATGGCTTCTATTCCCCTGGTGCTCACCGAACGATGGGTCGCTGACAGTCTCGATGATCTCCCACCGGCTGCGGCAGTATTGAGCTTGACGGCTGAGGAGCGAACCAAGTCACGCCACCGGTTCACGAAAAACAACCTAGACGTCTGCCTACAGCTTCCTCGGGGGACGGTGCTGCAGCACGGCGATTTGCTAGGCAGCGGAGATGGCGCTGTGGTGCAAATCGTTGCTGGGGCAGAGCCAGTCATGACGGTTTCCGGTACACCCCTAGCCCTAATGCGCGCCGCCTACCACCTAGGCAATCGCCATGTGCCGGTACAGGTGAGCGAGAGGTTTTTGCGCCTTGCCCCCGATCCGGTGCTGCGAGCAATGCTGTTAGCCCAGGGGTTGACCGTCACTGATTCCTTGGAACCCTTTCAGCCTGAGTCCGGTGCTTACGGCAGCCACTCCCATGGTTGAAGATATGGCCCTACTGCGGCTGCTGCAGCTGACTAGCCCCGCTTTGCCGGTGGGGGGCTATAGCTATTCTGAAGGGTTAGAGACCCTGAGTCAGCAGGGGCAGCT
>JBCCAG010000735.1:0-2437 GCA_039814955.1 Cyanobacteria bacterium P01_A01_bin.135 | reverse complement strand
GGGGTGCTGCTCCCCGATGCTACCTGCACCATCGAAACCCAATTCATGCCCCAGACCGTCGGTCCTCAGGCCGCTACGGTAGAAATCATTGACGATGGCCAAACGGTGCGCACCGTGACCCTGCGGGGAGTCGGGGCCGTCGCGGAAGCCGGGTTTAAACCCCAGGCCCTAGAGTTCGAGCCCTTTGTCCTGGGCAGTGAGCCGGCGGTCCGTACGGCCACAGTGCGCAACGAGGGAGCGGTGGCCTTTACCGTGGAGCGCATCGGCCTAGACGATGGGGAACAGGGGACAGTATTTTCCATCGCCTCGGACAACTGCACCGGTCAAACCCTCGATACCCGCGACACCTGTACCATAGACATCGCTTTTGAGGCTCCAGAGACCGGAGCCTACGACACCACCTTGACCGTCAGCCATCAGACCGGCTCCACCATCTGGACCTTGCCCATCTCCGGTAGCGCCCAGACAGCCCCGGCAGCTAACCCCGGCGGAACCCCTCGCCTCGGCCTGCCCACCCTGCGGCTGCCGGACATCTTTGCGGGCCCGCGCCCAAGCGCGCCCCCTCCGGCACCGCCGGCTCCCCCCCGGCCCCAAACCAGGGCGGCCCTCACCCCCAGCGTCGAGGCGATCGCCTTTGCCGCAAGCCCGGTGGGCCGTCAAGAGAGCCAGCGGATCGCCCTCACCAACAGCGGCGATGCCACGCTCTACTTTGCCACCATCAGCATTGAAGCCGATGGGTTTACGGTGGCGGGCACCGACTGCGGCCTGCTGGAACCGGGCGAGAGCTGCGATGTGGTGCTCAACTTCACCCCTCCCGAGGCTGGGGAATTTACCGGCGACCTGGTGATCAACAGCAATATTAGCCCGGTCACCGTGCCGGTGCGGGGTACTGGCACCGCCGTAGTCCAGCCGCGATCGCCGCAGATTCTAGAGCTAACCCCCTCCAGCACCTCGGTAGCACCTGGGGAGAGCGTGGATCTCTGCTACAACACCGTTGACGCTGAAATCCTCTACCTAGAGTCGGGGTCAACCCAGCGATCGCTGCCCAACGCCTCGGAATGCTTAACCGTCACCCCTCAGGGAGACACCACCTATACCCTGATTGCCCAATCTGGGGAGGAGCGCATCTCTCAATCGGTCACCATCACCGTGGAAGAGGCCGGGGCCCAGCCGCTGCTGCCCCCCGTACCCCTCTCGCCGGGAACCCCCAGCGGCACTGGCGCAACCAGCTGTGCAGGGGCCGTTCCCTTGCAATGGCGCAGCGTCTCAGAGGCTGCCGCTCGCTTTGAGGTGGTGCTGCAGCAAGAGGCCATGGTAGACGGACAGGCCGGATGGAGTACCGTACTGCAGGAGGTCACCAGCGGCGACCAGCTTGACGTATCCGGTTCGGTGACCGACTTTGGCCTCCACCGCTGGCAGGTGCGATCGCTGGACGAGGCCGGCAATGCCAGCGCAGCGTCTGAGTGGCTGTACTTCCTGTGCGGTGTGTAATTTGCCCGTACGGGCCGTGATAGCAAAGGTGGGGGACTCCGTAGAGGCCTCCGCCTACCCGTCCGCCGATTGCATTACCCGCGAGAGTACCGCATAGGCCACCATCGCCACCACAATCCCGTTCACCGGCACAATGCCCCAGCCCAGCTCTCCAGTCACATAGGCCACCACCGAGGCCAGCACATAGGCGATCGCCCCGGCCCAGTTCACCGCCGGCTGGGGGACATCTAGACTAGGGAAGCCCTCCCGGCGGTGCAGCCAGTAGTCGGCAACCACAATGCCGCCGATAGGCGGGATGAAGGTGCCCAGCAAAATCAGGTAGTTGACCAGCATCTCGTAGATGCCGCCCCAGGCCAGCACCAGCGCCACCGTGGCCCCACCCAGCACAAACAGGGTGCGCTTGCTGGTGCGGAACATGTTGGCCCCAGCGATGGAAAAGGCGTAGATGGTGTTGTCCTGGGTGGTCCACATGTTGAGGAAAAACAGCAGCAGTCCCCACAGCAGCAGGCCTTGCTGGGCCATCACTTGGACAATATCCGGCTCGCCGTACACCTTGGCACAGTAAGCGCCGCTAAAAATTAAAAAGCCGTTGCCCAAGAAAAACGCCAGCAGCGTCGCCCAAAAGCCCGTGCGGCCCGAAGGGGCGTAGCGGCTCCAGTTGGTGGACTGGGTACCGCCGGAAACAAAAGTACCCACAATAATCGTAATCGCCGCTCCCAGGGGCAGCGGGTCCGTTAGCTCCGTGGCCTGTAGACCAGAGATGCCGCCCACATCTCCCGTAGCGATCGCCAAGCTCCATAGCATCAATAGCACCATGGCCGGCACAGCGATGCGGCTGAGCCAGTCCATGGCCCGGTAGCCCAGGTAGGCCGTCCAGCAAAAGAAGTAGGTGAAAAACAGAATAATCAGCCAGTTCCAGGACTCCGGCACCCCGGCTAAATTATTC
>JBCCAG010000522.1:0-3562 GCA_039814955.1 Cyanobacteria bacterium P01_A01_bin.135 | reverse complement strand
GGCTTTTTAGAAGGAAAGGGCCAAGGCTGGTTGACGGCAGAGTACCGCATGTTGCCAGGCGCCACCCCCCAGCGCAAAAGCCGGGAGGTGATCAAGCTTTCCGGGCGCACTCAAGAAATTCAGCGGCTGATTGGCCGCAGCCTGCGCTCAACCCTGGATATGGCGGCGCTTGGGGAGCATACCCTCCTGGTTGATGCGGACGTGCTGCAGGCTGACGCCGGCACCCGCACCACCGCCATCACCGGCAGCTACGTGGCGTTGGTAGATGCTATCAACCACATGCTTGAGAAGGGCATGATTGCGCGATCGCCCCTGGTGCATCAGGTGGCAGCGGTGTCGGTAGGGCTATTGGACGGCGAGCCGCTGCTGGACCTCAATTATGGCGAAGATGTGGCGGCGGATATTGACCTCAATGTTGTTCTGAATGAGGACCTGCACCTGATTGAGATTCAGGGTACGGCTGAGGCGGGTAGTTTACCGCGATCGCAGCTCAATGTGATGTTGGATTATGCTGAGGTCGGTATTAAGGCGCTGATGGCTGCACAGAATGAGACTTTGGAGGCGTAACGGCTAGCGATCGCCCCACCTACTGAACCTGGAGTTCGGACAGAGGAGAAGTCAACTAGGCTTGAAACTAGCAAAATCGTTTCAGCACAGCGGCAAAGCTACGCAATCCACCCCTGCTCCGCTGCGTACTCCCTCGCCTTCTGAGTATGCCCAAACACAAACATCTGGCTACCGCAGGCCTCTACCTTTTCAGCGATCGCCTCTAGCTCTTGCTGTCGCAAAGCGGGTGGCGGGAATCGAACCCGCATCATTAGCTTGGAAGGCTAAGGTTTTACCACTAAACTACACCCGCACAGAATTACTCTGGGTACGCGGCCATCAGCGCTCACCTAAGCTAGCATATTTTTCTTAAGCCAGTGGCTTAGCCGCCGGGGGAAGCGCCCCAACCGTTGCAAGTTGATACAATTCCTGCCCATTCTGCCCAGCCGCGATCGCAGACGATAGAATCAGGGGTGACGTACGGCGTCGTTTCCTAAATCGCATAAACCCATGCCGAGAACCCAGCGCAACGACAACTTCATCGACAAGTCCTTTACGGTGATGGCGGACCTGATCCTCAAGATCTTGCCCACCAACCAGCGAGCTAAAGAAGCCTTTGTCTACTACCGCGACGGTATGTCTGCCCAAGCCGACGGCGAATATGCCGAAGCCCTGGACAACTACGAAGAAGCTCTCCAGCTAGAAGAAGACTCCTACGATCGCAGCTACATTCTCTACAATATGGGGCTAATCTACGGCAGTAACGGTGAGCACGACCGAGCCCTAGAGCGCTACCAAGAGGCCATAGAGCTAAACCCGCGTTTGCCCCAGGCCTTCAACAATATTGCCGTGATTCACCACTATCTAGGAGAGCGGGCCAAAGACGCTGGCCGGGCCGAAGAAGCCGAAGCGCATTTTGTGCAAGCGACGGAGCATTGGCAGCAGGCCATTCGCCTAGCCCCCAATAACTACATCGAAGCCCAAAACTGGTTAAAGACCACCGGGCGCTCTAAGATAGACGTGTATTTTTAAGCCCGTACTAGACTATCCATGCTGGATCGAGAGCAGGTTAAGAAAGTCGCCTACCTAGCGCGATTGGCCTTGACGGAAGAGGAAGAGGTCAAGTTCACCGCCCAGCTTGGCGACATCCTGGACTATGTGCAGCAGCTTGACGAGCTAGACACCGCTGACGTCTCCCCCACTACTCGGGCTATCGACGTGAGCAACGTCACCCGGGCCGATGTTCAAGAGACCTCTCTACAGCGGGAAACTATGCTGGAGAGCGCTCCTGAGCGAGATGATGAGTACTTCAAAGTGCCCAAGATTATGTAGGATATTGCTTCGGCGTGTCCGAGGGGACGATCCAGCGTTTTCCAGATATTTGACGTTAATTTTTCTTTCTAGAAAGAGTACCCGGATGGGGTAATGCCGCTTGCGGGGTGGCCTTGCGATGATGAGGACAGGTTGAGAGAGCGAGCCACGGGTCAGCCACCACGCTTCACCCACCACTCGCCCCTCAACAGCAACACTCAATCTAATTACGAGGATATCGCAATGACGACCGCAACCCAGTACAACGCATCAGAGACCGAAACCTATTCCAAGAATATCCTGGGTCCTGTTGAGTTTACCCTAATGAACCTGCGGGTCAAGGGCCTAGCTGACGACGAGCCCAAAGAGCCTGCGCCGGAGCAGTCTCCCCGCATCGTCGCCTCTGACGAGGAGTTTGAGATCAGCGTGGACGTTGAGTTTAACAACACGCCGCTGACCCAGCTGCTGCTGTGTCTCGGCACCCGCGTCAGCATCTGCTTCTCTTTTGAGGGCGTCGGCGCTAAGGCCCTTGAGGTTGATTTGGAAGAGTCTGTGATCACCGAGAAGGGTCAGCGTCAGCTAACGCTAACCTGGAAGGGTACTCCGGACAGCGCTGGCCTGACCGCTGGCTTCTACGCGATCGCAGCTGTGGCTACTATCGGCCCCGTTGAGCACCCCTGTGCGCCCAAGTGTGCCTACGGCTTCGGCTACATCGCTAAGGCTCTGATGCAGGTTTACCCCGCGTTCGAAACCCACTAGGGCTTCGGGTGGCTGGCTCCGCCGGGGCGGGCCACCCCAGTTCTCTTGCCCGCCTGGCCCACTCCACAGTGGGTCAGCACAGTAGGCTCAGCACAGTAGGCTAGCCTAAGGACAAAGCTACGGGTTTCTTAAAAATAGCTGACCCGGCGAGCGGTGGGCCAAACTAGGAAGAATCCTGCTTCTTAAAAAGATCCATGAGTCTATCTATGCCCACTGCCCGTCTTTGCTTCCTAGGCGCACTAGCAGGACTCGCCGCTACCCTCGCCCCCTGGCCCACCCCGGCTCAGGGGGCAGAGCGGCTGCTGTTTAACTACGGTATTTTAGGGCGGCGGCTCGACGTCAGTTCCCTGGAGGCCTTTGCCGAACAGGGCACCGTTAACCGGCAGTTGGGCAGCTATTTTGCCATTGCCGGGGTAGACGCTGAAGCCCAAGCGGCCTTTCGCGCCGCCCTCCAGGAGCCCGCTCCGGTGGACCCCGTGTTCCTGTCTAGGATTCTCTACACCAACGTCGGGGACGACATCCTCACCAAGTTTTTGGGGGACCTGCTGCGCACAGAGGCGGGGCTCAACGGTAAGTACGCCATCAGGGCCGCGCTGATTCTGGCGGCCCAAGATGAGGGGGGGCTGACGACCCTCAACTTTTTGCGCTACCTGCCCATCGACATGCGGGTAAACCTCCCCGATGTTCTGACCCTGAGCGAGACGGTGCAAGGCGTGGTGGATGCCACCCGGTTTGCCATTGAAACCCTGGAGGAGCTATCCCGAGCGGAGGCTCGTCAAGATGCGGCGATCGCCTACGACCGACTGCCCACCTTAGACCGACCCGGCGAGCTAGGGGTGCAAACCCAGCGGTGGGACCTGACTGCCCAGCGGTCTGACCCCTTGACGGGGGAGCCGGTTCAGCGGCAGTTCTACGTTAATATAGCTCAGCCCCAGCGCCCGCGAGC
>JBCCAG010000504.1:0-3684 GCA_039814955.1 Cyanobacteria bacterium P01_A01_bin.135 | reverse complement strand
GTTTCATGAGTATCTCCTTAGAAACAAGACGAAAAATCATGTTCTTAAGCTTTGCAGAGCAGCGCTAGCTCTACGTCCGACCAAAGAACGAATCCCATCCCATCTGAGCTATTCCTGAGGATAGATTGAGAATTCCCTGAGAATTGCCCTACAGCGGTCTCCAATGGGTTCGCGATAAGCTTTACTCTGAGGGCTCACTATGCCCAGAATCCAGGCTCTCACCATCCCCTTGGCGGGCGCTACAGGGGCTTGACATAGATCCGATCGCACCGCTGGGTCTCCACTCCTGTGTCAGGGAGGTAGCCATTGCGCTCGTATAGGGCGATCGCCCCCTTAAGGGAATTCGCCGTCTCTAGCCACATCTCCGTAAAGCCTCGCTGGGCCGCTGCCTCTTCTATCGCCCTCAGCAGAAATCGGCCTAATCCCTGCCCTCGTACCTCCGGAAGCAGGTACATCTTGCGCAGCTCTGCCCCTCGCTCCCCGCGATGGTAGGGGCGATAGCCGCCGCTACCCACGATCCGGCTATCCTGCTCGACCACCCAAAACTCCCCGCCGCTGTCTTGGTAGGCCGCTTCCACCTGCACAGCATCTTGATCGGCCCCGTCGGGGTCAAACTCCAGGCCAAACTCCCCCAGCACCTGGCTCAAAAGCTGGGCTACCTTCTGGCGATCGCCCGGTTGCCAAGGGCGAATCACGAAGTTCTGGTATGTCTTTTGCATAGCGCGGCCGCTAGGGCTACTTACCAGCCCATGGCAGAGAAGAAGGGGCGGGACTCGGCGATGGCCTCTTGCTGCTGACTCGACAGCTCCGGTGCCACTTTCCCGTCTTCCCCCTCACCGAGTCGAGACTCGGCGCAGAATGACGCGGTACTGAAGCCGCCGAAGCGGGTAACGGTGCTGGTGCGAAAGCGCATATTCGGCCCCATGAACCGGAAGCGCTCCACGGAGCTCATGCTCTCGTATTCAGTGGTGAGGATCATGTTCTCCTCGTCATCCACTTCATAGCGGCCCACGACGGGGACAATTTCTGCGTAGCCGCGCTCCCGCAGCAGCCGGCCCTTAGCTGGATTATCGGCATCAGGCACCAGGGCAAACACCGTTGTTCCTTGGTGGTTCTCGCCTTCTTTATCCCAGGCCATGGATCCCTGCCAGGAAACATAGGCTCCCCCTACCGCCAGGGTCGGATCGATGTCGTGCAGCTTGCAGATCTCGACCACCTTGGCATGGTCAGCCGGGTAGGTTTCGACAAAAATTTCAGAGTCACCGGTTTCTGACCGGCGAAACGGCAGGTGATGAGTTGTCCGCTGCGATCGCCACCGCCCCTCACTGAGGCGGAAAAAATCCATTGCGTCCATAGTGATTACTGTACCGGGTTAAAGAAACGTATTCCCTTGATTTTAAGGGTTAGTGGTCAGGGAAGGGCTTGGGCGTAATGAGCGGCCACAAAATAAGCGGGGGCGGCAAGCTTACCGCACCAGAGGCATGCCACCACCGGCTATAAGCTTACCGCCCCCGACTAAGCGTAGAGCGAGTTTGCGAAACAAACGTCAGCGAAGCAATCAGCTAAACCTTCTTTAGGCCTAAGAGATGGCGCTTTCCTTGGGGAGAAATGTCACCTCTCAGTCAATCAGGCTAGCGGCGAGGCACTTTGGACATGTAGTCCATGTTGGATGTCGACACGTTGGGTGTCTTATTGTTCTGGGCACCGAGGCTGCGGGCCATGCTCAGGTACAGCTCGGGATTGCCTGCAGTGGCCTGCTTCTCCTGGGGAGTAAAGCGCTTGATCTGGTTTTGCCAGACAATTTGAGCTAGACCCATCTTGTCGCGGTAGTCGGCATCGTAGCGGGGAGACTTGATGTTGACGGGACGCTCGCCTTCGGCGCGGCCCGGTAGAATCCGGCGACGCTGGAAAGGCACGATGTTGTACCCGAAGTTCTCCATGTACTCGTCGGACTCAAGCAGCTGGTCGACAAAGCCCTGCAGTCCCTTGGTGCCAATGACGATAGACCAAGCAATCTTCTCGCGCTCATTGTAGGGGTCGCGGCCCAGAACCCGCTGGATGCATTGCTCGACGAACCGGTAGTTGTTGTTCTTCTCGTAGAAGCTGTTGCGGTAGGTTTCCGAGAGCAGCAGCCCCCGAATGAAGTCGCGAATGGTGATCTGCCCGTTACGCAGCTGGGACTCTAGAACCTTCTCCCGGTCATGCTTAAAGGCATAGAAAAAGATCTGGCGATAGGCAGAATCAATGAGCGCATCAATATCAGATTGGGGCTTAACGCCCATCGGCTCCTCATCACCGGGAACCTCATATCCCTCAACGCGTTGATTTTGGCTACTTGGCGTGTAGTTGAGCAAAGGAAGCGCCACGTTGAACCCTCCAAAAAAAAGTTTGCGAAATCTTACGAAATTTGACTTTAATCATAGGGGAGCGGGGGGACCCAGGGATGGAAATCTGAGGAAATCCACACACAGCTTAATAATCAGTCACAGTGTACAACAGTTGGCCGTTCGGCCAATTCCCATGCCGTAGCCTATCCACGCAGCAAGCTACCCGCCCCATGTAGGTGCACGACATCGCCAATTACCGCCACCGCTGGAGCAGAGAAGCCTGTTTCCGCCACCAGCGCGGCAATGGTCTCCAGGGTGCCCACCAGCTCTTCTTGGTCCGGACGGGTGCCCCAACGGATCAGGGCCACCGGGGTCTGGGGCGATCGCACCTGCTGCACCTGCTCAACGATGTGGGGCAGGTTATGCACCCCCATGTAAATCACCAGGGTTTCTGCCCCTTGGGCGATCGCCTGCCAGTCCACCTGGGGCCGGTACTTGCCTGTGGCCTCATGGCCGGTGACAAAGGCTACCGAGGAGCTGTAGCCGCGGTGGGTGACCGGAATGCCGGCGTAGGCCGGGGCCGCAATCCCAGCGGTGATGCCCGGCACCACCTCGACGGCAATTCCGGCTGCGGCTACCTCAGACATTTCCTCACCGCCCCGCCCGAAGACAAACGGGTCGCCTCCTTTGAGGCGCACCACTACCGCCTGCTCCCGGGCTTTCTGGATTAAAAGCTGGGTGGTGTCCGCCTGCTGCAGGGAGTGGCGTCCGCGGCGTTTGCCCGCATTTACCCGTTCAGCAATCGGGTTAATCAACGACAAGATGGCGGGGCTGACCAGGGCGTCGTACACCACGACATCAGCGCATTCCAGCAGGGTCTTCCCCTTCACGGTCAGTAGTCCGGGGTCTCCCGGACCAGCCCCCACGAGGTACACTTTGCCAACGGGATTAGGAGGGGTCATGATGTCAGCGTGGTGGGGCGATGTGGCATAGCGGCAGACTGCATCAGGCTCGCTACTAGCTCCGGAAAGCCGGGGCTGTGGCTGAGCAGCGGTGCTAGGTAGATATGTAGGCCCGGATGGGTTTGCCGCAGCTCGCTCATTTGCTGGGCGATCGCGTCGGTGATGCCGCCGGGGAATAGGAAGTAGGGCAGCAGGACAAGCTGACGCTGCCCTAGTTGAACCAGGCTTTCCACTTTTTCTATGAGAGAGGGGGCAACGGACCAGTAGGCGATCGCCGCCTGTAGCCCCGCTGCCAGAGCAACCGCGCCTTGATTCCCTCCGGAGCGGCGACTCCCGTGACTTAATAGCAGCCTGGTCGGCGGGCCAGCTTCAGCGCTGCCTTTAGTATTCACGGC
>JBCCAG010000056.1:0-11531 GCA_039814955.1 Cyanobacteria bacterium P01_A01_bin.135 | reverse complement strand
GGGATGTCGGCAAACGCTTCTAGAATTTCGATTCGTTTTGATGAAGGCTGAGAGGAGAGGCTCACGGCGTGTCTAAGGGGAGGAGCTATAGCCTGGAACTCTAGCACATTCAGGTCTTCATGAGAATGAAATAGCCCTGGCTATAAGTGCGATCGCGGCAGCCCTCATAACTTCCTCATACCCGCCCAATAGCCTGAGAGGTGAAAGGAGTTTCAACAAAGGACAACTTCACATGAGAAAACTGTCAGCAGCGGTCAAAGCGGTGACCCAAGCCATCCTAGAAGGGGCCAACTACGTTTCGAGAGCTGCGGGGCGTATCTTTAGCCTCAGCGATGATGACTACCCAGAGACCGGTTCTCAGCCCTTTGAAGGCGATCCGTCAGATCCGCGGAAGTCAACGTGGTAGCAGAAACGGTTGTTGCCGTCCAGGGAGGCGTTGTCGATCTGCACTTTGCAGAGGGCCTGCCTCCTCTGCAAAGTGCAGGCCGAACGTACCGCTATCGAAATAGTGACCTACCTCAGCGCCCTTGGCCTTCTCGCTGTCGCCCCCAGGGTCTCACCGACAGCAGGTCTTTGTTCTCAGCAGTGTTTCAGCAGCACTTTTTCATTGGCCTCTACCGCGCCTGCGCCGAATCCCTGGCCGGCGAAAATGCTAGTTAACTCGCCTCAATGCAGGTCACCAAGAAAAACATTGAGGAGCGTTTGTTTAGCCTAAAATCGGCGTTTCAGTAGCAGCGTCAAGACAGTATAACTGAGGAGCTGCTGAATATTCTTGCTGGTTTTGAGGCGCTAACTTGAGTCACGGAGTAGGAGGATTATATCGTTCGAATCTTGCTACTTAGCAATCTAGCACCGGAGCCAGAGTAATACAGGGGCACCGTTTAAGTAGAAGACCATAAATAAACGACGCTAACAGGGGGGCGAACCCGCAACACCGTTTACTTGTGGCTAGTCACTTACTCTGATTCAGAGGAATGCTCAAGAGTGGAGGGCCCTACTGTGCCACCTACCTTCAAGAGTAGAGATTCTTCCAACGCTTGTATCGACGACTCCAGATTGACGAGGGTTTGCTGGTTTTTGGTTATGCCGTTTGACAAGGTATTGAGCTGCTCTGACAGCATCTGAAGCTGTTCTTGGTTTGCGGTCAGCGTCGCTGGAAAATCATCTGGAATCTGCTCACTCAAGGTTTGAATCTGTGCTTCAAGGCGTTCAGCGTCAAATGGGGCGATCGCCGTTGACGAATCCGCCTGAATAGTTGGTGGATTGGTTCTCATGAGATAGGCAAACCATGTGAATGCCCCACCAAATATCAGGATAAGTACGGCCAAGAAGCCGATTGACCAATTTACCTGTCGCCTTAACCAGATAATTTCTCGATTTGCACTTTCGTTATCCAGTAATGAAACTAATTTCTGTTCCAGAACTTGGTGGATACGATCTTCTAGGTGCTCTTCGCGAGAGCCGCTGCGCTCTCCTTTGTCATCTAGAGAGACTGGATGAGGATCGATAGCTAACGCTTCAGGCTCCGGTTGGTAATTCAGATCTTTCGGTTCCGGTTGATGGCTCTGTACTGACATAAAAAATCGCCTCTATATGAAGATCACCAATTGTCTCGTCCTAGAGCATCTGTCGTTCCACAATCAAGAATGAGTTTTCCTGGCAAATTACTTTTTTTAATTAAATTTTCTAGCCTGTTCATGAGAAAGCCTCTTTTTTGAATATGAGTCTTCACGTTGAACCTACGCAAAGACCTTGAGAAAGTTATGAGGAGGAATCAGACTCCAACAAAACGTAAAGCCGTGCCTGCCTTCATAAGTTCCTCAAGATGTCGATCTACAACCGGAATGGAGATATAGCGATTCCCAATCGCGCGAGGTACGGATTTGGGTAGTAGTGGCGCGGTGCGCCACTACTACCCGTACTCCACCAGAATGGGAAATGCTGTAATCCATGGTTCTCCGTACCCTGTCTTGAGACCTGATTTTCATGACTCAAACAACCTATTCCTCAGCGGCTTTCGCTACCGCACCCTCCGAGTTTGTCCGCTGGTTCGACGCAATTAGCATTGGCGATATCCCTGAGGTGGGCGGCAAAAACGCTTCCTTAGGCGAGATGATTCAGCAGCTCACTCCCAAAGGTATTCGGGTCCCCTCAGGCTTTGCCACCACGGCCTCAGCCTACCGCTACTTTACTCAGCAAGCGGGCCTAGAAGCAAAGCTGAGATCGCTCTTCACCGGCCTAGATATCGAAGACGTAGGGGATCTGCGGCGCTGCGGGCGTCAGGCCCGGGCCCTGATTTTGGAAACGCCCTTTCCTGAGGCGCTGCAGGAGGCGATCGCTCAGGTATACCGGCGGCTTTGCGCTAACTCTTCTAGCGGGGCCGCAGATGTGGCGGTACGCTCCAGCGCCACCGCCGAAGACCTGCCCGATGCCAGCTTTGCCGGTCAACAGGAGACCTACCTCAACGTCCAGGGGGTTAAAGGTGTGCTGGAGGCTTGCCACAAGTGCTTTGCGTCACTGTTCACCGACCGCGCCATTTCCTACCGCACCCTAAAAGGATTTGACCACTTTGATGTGGCCCTCTCGGTAGGCGTACAGCAGATGGTGCGCTCGGACTTGGCCACCTCCGGCGTCATCTTCTCCATCGACACGGAAACTGGCTTCAAGAACGCTGTGCTGGTCACCGCTGCCTATGGCCTAGGCGAGAACGTCGTGCAGGGGGCAGTGAACCCTGACGAGTATCTGGTGTTCAAGCCCACACTGCAGCAGGGCTACCGCCCCATCTTGAAAAAGCGCCTGGGCAGCAAGGAAATCAAGATGATCTATGAGGAGGGGGGCAGCAAGCTCACCCGCAACGTGCCTGTGTCTGAGGGCGATCGCCAGCGGTATGCCCTCAGCGATGACGAGATTTTGACCCTGGCCCGCTGGGCCTGCATCATTGAAGATCACTACTCTAAGGTGCAGGGTACCTACACACCCATGGATATCGAGTGGGCGAAAGACGGGCTCACCGGAGAGCTCTTTATCGTCCAGGCCCGCCCCGAAACCGTGCAGTCCCAAAAGTCTGACGCGGTGCTGCGGCGCTATTACCTGCAGGCTAACGTCAGCATGCTGACGCCTCTGACGGCAGGGCAAGCCGTTGGGGAGATGATCGGCCAGGGCAGCGCCCGGGTCATTCAGTCGGCGCAGAACATCGCGGATTTCCAGGCAGGTGAGGTGCTGATCACCCAGCGCACGGACCCCGACTGGGAGCCGATTATGAAGCAGGCTAGCGCCATTGTTACAGACCAGGGTGGACGCACCTGTCACGCCGCGATTATTGCTCGGGAGCTAGGCATTCCTGCCATTGTGGGGTGCGGTGACGCCACAAAGAGCCTGTCCACAGGTCAACCGGTGACGGTGACCTGCGCGGCTGGGGAGGTGGGCAGCGTTTACAGCGGCCTGCTGCCCTTCCATGTCGAAGAAACCCCCGTCGATAATCTGCCCCGCACCCGCACCCAAATCTTGATGAACGTCGGTAACCCGGAGGAGGCGCTGCGTCTGGCTGCCATTCCCTGTGATGGGGTCGGCCTAGCCCGCATGGAGTTCATCATCGCCAACCATATTAAGGTGCACCCCCTGGCGCTGCTGAACTTTGACCAGCTTAAGGACCATGCCGCCAAACGGGCGATCGCTAGGCTGACGCGGCTCTACGACCACAAGCCTGATTACTTCGTTGAGCAGCTCAGCCAGGGCCTCGGCACCATCGCCGCCGCCTTTTACCCCAAACCTGTGGTGATTCGCCTCTCAGACTTCAAGAGCAATGAGTACGCCAACCTGCTGGGGGGTGAGGCGTTTGAACCGGCGGAAGAGAACCCGATGCTGGGCTGGCGCGGCGCGTCCCGCTACACTGACCCGCGCTACCAAGATGCCTTTGCTCTAGAATGCCAGGCGCTACAGCGGGTGCGAGAGGAGATGGGCCTCACCAACGTGATTCCCATGGTGCCCTTCTGCCGGACCCCTGATGAGGGACGTCATGTGCTGGCGGAGATGGCGCGCCATGGACTGGTGCGCGGTGAGGATGGTCTGCAGGTCTACGTCATGTGCGAAATCCCCAACAACGTGATCTTGGCTGAGGAGTTCAGCGAAATCTTCGACGGGTTCTCCATTGGCTCCAATGATCTGACCCAGCTCACCTTAGGGCTAGACCGCGATTCGGCCCTGGTAGCCCACCTATTCGACGAGCGCAGCAGCGGCGTCAAGCGCGTCATCGCCAGCGCCATTGAGCGGGTGAAGCGCTGTCAGCGCAAAATCGGCATCTGCGGCCAGGCCCCCAGCGACTACCCCGAGTTTGCCCAGTTTTTGGTGGAGCAGGGCATCGACTCCATCAGCCTCAATCCTGATTCCGTACTGAAAACTATGCTGGCCATCGCCGCCCTTGAGAAGAACATTGAAACCTGAAGGAGGGGCTCCCAAATGTTGACTAAAATTCTTGCCGCCATTGACGGGCCCTAAGCTAGGGCACTTTCCTCCCCGCCATCATGAGTTAGAAGATGTGACGGTGGCTATGCAACGCCGATTAACGAGCGGTTAGCACTAAAGCAGTGACAAATCTCTCACCCTCAACCGCTACGCGGCCCAATCAGAGCCTCAATTTTGCCGAGGAGGCGAGGCAAGTTGATGGGCTTCGTATCGTACTCGTCACACCCTGCACCCATGGCCTTCTCGCGATCGCCCGCCATCGCATGGGCCGTCAGGGCAATCACCGGAATATTTTGCGTATCTGGGTTCGCCTTGAGCTGGGCGGTCGCCTCCCAGCCGTCGATCACCGGCAGGCTCATATCCATCAGCACAAGGTCGGGTTTCTCAGTTACCGTCTTGGTGACCCCCTCTTGCCCATCTACAGCAATCATCACCTCGTACCCCGAGCGCTTCAGCCGCCGGGACAGCATATCCCGATTGTCCTCATTGTCTTCTACTAGCAGCACCTTGGGGGTTGTGGAGGGGGGGGCGGAGGAAGGCGGTGCGGCAGCGGCAGATATAGGGGAAGCGCCGGGCTCATCCTCCGCCTCGAACTGGAGGGTAGCCACCTGTGCCTGCAGATCCTGAAAATAGTCGGTCCCTGTGATTTCAGCCACCTGCTTGGCTAGTTTGACCTGGTCGATTTCCACCTGTAGCTCTTCCAGCTGCCGCTTTAGGGCCGCCTCTTTCTGCTTGCGCTCCGTGACATCCTCTAAGATTCCCTCAAAGTAAATCATCTGCCCAGCGGCCCCTCTCACAGCGCGGGCGCTCTCGCTCACCCAAATGATTTCGCCATCTTGGCGATAGGCCTGATATTCAAATCCCGCCACCTCACCCTGCGACTCCAGCCGGCTGGTGAACTGCTTTCGGCAATCCGAATCCACATAGATCTGGTGACCAATTTCGCTAATTGTTTCCATCATCTGGCTCGGGGAGCTGTAGCCGTGAATCCGGGCCATGGCCGGGTTAATGCTGATGAAGTGGCCGTCCGGTGTCGACTGATAGATACCCTCTAGGGCGTTTTCAAAAATACTGCGGAACTTTTCTTCGGCGACGCGTAGAGCCTCTTCTGCTTCCTTTCGATCAGTGATGTCGCATAGGGCACTCAAAATTGTTGTCTCACCATTAAAGGTGAGTATCTGAAACGAAGCCGTGACCCAAAACGGGGTGCCGTCCGCTCGCTTGCACTGCAGCTCTCGGTGCTGGACGGTTTCCGTATCTGAGAGCACTGCCACCAGCTCACGGCGATCGCTCGGGTCGCAGTAGAAATCTAGGGCATTGCGGTGCAGCATCTCCTCAGACGGCAGCTGAAACGTCGAGCCTGCGGTCGTATTGGCGTACAAAATCGCGCCATCTTCTAGCCGCGAAATCATCACGGGTACCGGCGTCGCCTCCGCAATCAACCGCTGCGCCAGCAGTAACACCTGCTGCTCCCGCAGGCGCTTTTTCTCTAGGCAAGCGGCAATTTTTGCCCGCAGCAAAACGGGCTTAAATGGCTTGGATAGGTAGTCTTCAGCCCCCATCTCAATGCATTGGACAACATGGTCAATTTCATCTAAAGCTGAGATGACAATCACGGGAATATGCTGCCAGTCCTCATGGGTCTTGAGCCGGTGCAGCACCTCTAGCCCACTCATTTTGGGCATGACAATATCCAGCAGGACCAAGTCTGGGAGGGTGGCGGCCACCAATTCCAAAGCCTCTTGGCCGCTAGTGGCCGCCGTAACGGTGTAGCCCTGCCGCCCTAGCTGCCGCTTGAGCAGGTCGCAGTTGGTTTCGTTGTCGTCGACTACCAGAACATTGCCGCTCGCCGCCGCCAGTACGTCTGACTGGGCCTGACTAAGGGAGCGGATGGTGGTGGTGGCGCTCTGCAGTAGCGTCGTTTCCGTCAGGCTGGAGAGCAGCAGGTCTGCTGTACTCAGCTGCTCCGCATCGATCACCCGCAACTGCTCTTCAGCCAGGGTGACGATATCGTTGATCATCGCCAGCAGCCGCTGAGCCGCCGTCTGAATTCTCTGAATATCTGGGGCGACGGCAGGGTCGGCTTCTTCTAGCAGCATTTCCGAATAGCCGATTACCGTACTGAGGGGCGTCAGTAGCTCAACCCGGATGCTGGCGCTGAAGCTGTCTAGATTCTGCTCAAGCTGGCTGATTTCTAAATGGGATGGGTGGAGAATCGAGTTTGTCAGGCTCAGCAGCTGATTGCCGCAGGCGTAGATTTTCTGCAGGTCGTTGAATAGGTCAGAGTCAGGCTGCGATTTCAGCTCATCTAACAGCATTTCGCTGTAGCCGATGATGGCATTCATGGGGGTACAGAGCTCGTGGCGCAGGTAGGAGAGGAGGGTCCGCTGCAAGCGGTCATCCTGGGGAAAGCTATGGGCCTCTGGCTTTTGAGTCGCCCTTTGAGAAATCAGCGCCTCCATTTTTTCTAGCAGCCGGGCCATGTCAACGGGCTTGGTATCGAAGTCGTCGCATCCCGCGCTCAGAGCCTCTTCCCTATCCGACGCCATTGCGTTCGCCGTCAGGGCCATTACAGGGATAGCCCGGGTCTGGTCGTCGGCCTTGAGCCGCCGCGTTGCCTCCCAGCCATCCATAACCGGCAGATTCATATCCATCAGCACGATGTCGGGCTGCTCAGAGAGAGCTTTAGAGACGCCTTCAGCGCCGTTGACTGCGCAGACAACCTGATATCCCTTTCGCTGCAGCCGCCGCGAAAGCATGTCTCGATTGGCTTCGTTGTCTTCTACGAGCAGTACTTTAAGCATCGCTTCCTACCGGT
This sequence comes from Cyanobacteria bacterium P01_A01_bin.135, assembly GCA_039814955.1. GTDB lineage: Bacteria > Cyanobacteriota > Cyanobacteriia > CAKZMO01 > CAKZMO01 > JBCCAG01. Next base: position 4,252 of record JBCCAG010000056.1, on the reverse strand, counting down.
ACAGATCTAGAACGAGGTGCTGTGAACGCTGTATGGGTTTATGAATCGCCGGTATGAGCCGTCACTAGGGTGCGGACTTCCTCCAAGAGGGCTTGGCGAGTGAAGGTGCCCTTCTGATAAATACGCTCAATTTGCCCGTCTAAGCGCTTTTTATCTTCTTGGGTCAAGTCTTTAGCCGTCAACACCACCACCGGGATGTCTCGCCATTCAGGCCGCTGCCGCAGTTCCTCGATAAATTCAAAGCCGTCCATTTCGGGCATCATCAAGTCTGACAAGATGATCCCGGGCCGCTCATTTTCCAGGAGCTCCAACGCCTCGCGCCCGTTCTCAGCCTCCACAACGCGCCACCCCGATTTTGCCAGCTGGCGGCGCATCATCTCCCGGTTTTCAGGGTTATCCTCCACAACCATGACGAGGTCAAGCGATGCGTCAGCGCAGTACTTCTGCAGTAGCTTGGTCAAGATGTCGTAATTGATGGGCTTCAGGAGGTAGTCAGAAGCGCCTAGGGAGTAGCCCAGGCTTCTATCGTCGACCATGGTCGCCATAACCACTGGAATACTCGCCAAACTGGGGTCACTTTTTAGGGCACTGAGCACGGACCAGCCGTCCATACTGGGCATCATCACGTCGAGAATAATCACATCGGGAGTATGCTCCGCCGCCAGCCGCAAGCCATCAGGACCGCTGCTGGCCGCAATCACCTGCATACCCTCCTGGCTCAAAAAGCGCTGCATCAGGTCTTGGACGGAGGGATCATCGTCGATCACTAAGACCGTACCCGATGGATGAGCGGCGGAAATTGCCTCTACCGACAGCGGCTGCTTAATGCTTGGCTCTAGCGTTGTCGCCTCTCTCTGGTGCATATCGGGAACCCGCTCCGGGATGCAGATAGTAAATGTCGACCCCTGATCTGCTTCACTTTCCAGCCTGATGTTTCCGCCCATCATCTGACAGAATTTCTGGACCAGGGCTAGGCCTAGGCCGGTGCCGCCATACTTGCGGGTAGTCGAAATATCCGCCTGGGTAAACGCCTGGAACAGTTTGGACTGCTGCTCTGGGGTCATGCCGATGCCGGTATCGGCGATCTTAAAAATGACCTGGTTACCTGACTTTGCCGGGTCCGTCTCCTGAGGCAAAAACTTTTCTATTGTCAGCGTAATCGTTCCCTGCTCAGTGAACTTGTTGGCATTGCTCAAAAGGTTGAATAGGCACTGGCGTACTTTGGTCATGTCGGCGTGCATATTGCCAATATCGTCAGGGCAGTTGACGACTAGGGTGTTTTGCCTTTTGGCCAGTAGGGGCGTAAATGTAGTCGTCACCGCCTCCACCATCGGCGCAATCTCAAAGGTTTCCAAGAACAGCTCCATCTTGCCGGCTTCAATCTTGGAGAGGTCCAGAATGCTGTTGATTAGGCCCAGCAAATGCTCGCCCGCGCCGTGGATCTTGTGAACGTCTTTGATCAGGTCAGCTCCACCAATATCCTCTAGCTCTTCTTCCAAAATTTCGCTGTAGCCCAAAATCGCGTTGAGGGGGGTGCGCAGCTCATGGCTCATGTTGGCCAGAAACTTACTTTTGGCGCTGTTTGCCTCCTCCGCATCCGCCTTGGCCTTCTGGGCCAAGAGGGTGCTCTCCGCAAGCTGAGAGGTTCGCTCCTCAACGGCGCGGGTGAGGTCTTGCGTGTGGGTGGCGACCTTGCGGGTCATCTCCTTGAAGGCGCGGGTAAGCTGGCCGGGTTCGTCAGCTCGGCGGATGACGCTCGTCATCTTGGGAGAATCAAATTCTCTGACGTCGTTGAGGGTAATGGTTCCCGTGCTGACCCGGTGGGCGATCGCGGTAATTTTCTTGAGGGGATTGATGACCGTTCGCTTCAGTAGCCAGTTGATTAACAGGACGACCACCGCAAAGATGAGAGCAAACACGCCCATGGTTAGGGCAAGGTACTGCCGGGCCCGGGTAAGGACCTCGCCCGCCGGGACATAGATCGTTTGGGCGGCAACAATTTCGTTGAGCTCCCAGTCAAAACCGTTTTGATCGCCGTAGGTTGTCAGCAGGCTCTTAGGGGCGACGGCGGGGGTACTGTGGCATTCGAGGCAGCTCGCCTTGGTGACTGCCAGGGGACGGGCAATGTAGTAAAGCTGCTCCCCGTCGTTAGAGCGATAGCCCGAGAGCTTTGTCAGGTCAGGCTCGCTGCGAAATTGCTCGACCAGGGTTGTTTCAAACTCATCCGCCTGGTCCCGGGGATTTGTGGGGTTGAGGGTCGCCTCGCGGTAGAAGAACTGGCTGTATTCGGGGCGATCGCGAAAGCGCTCAAACACTTCCCGCGCTGAGTAGGCGGGTACGGTTTCAGGGATGAACTGCTCGTCGGTCTCCAGCCGGTCCTGAAGCAGAGGTCTGACGTTGTCGCTGGTGTAGTTGCGGACGGAGTTCATCGTCTGCGTCAAAATCTCCGCTTTTGTCGTCACCTCATCCTCTGCTTTGCGCTGCATGGCGCTCCACAGCACCAGACCGCTGAGCAGCGTGCCGGCGATGAAGACGATGGTAAGCAGAATGGTAAATCGAGGTCCAAGCTTGAGTGTGCGCGTCATCGTGGTTTCCCGATGGGTTGAGGTCAGCAGGCGGTTCGAGGGTAGCCAGTTGAGCGGTCGCGCTTTTAAGCGCCCTGCCCGTGAGGCAATTACGGTCCAGTTAAATCACGGCGAATAGCCTCGCCCTGTGGAGGCTCATCTTTCCAAACCATCACATCCTGGCGCTCAGGAGGGGCTGCGTTAAATAGATGTAGGCCCAGGTCGCTGACCAGTTCTTCGCAGGCTTTGATGCCCCGAACGCTATTGCCTTTGATGTCTAGGGGCGGTGAGAACACGCCAGTTCCCAGCTTGCCTGGCGCAACCACGATAATGCCCCCGCCCACACCACTTTTGGCCGGTAAGCCAACCCGGTATAGCCACTCCCCAGAATAGTCGTACATGCCGCAGGAGTGCATGACGCTTAACACATCTTGAACGTAGCGGCGATCGATGGCCTGCTCCTGGGTAATGGGATTGATCCCCCCGTTGGCCAAGGTGGCCCCCATAACGGCCAAGTCGTGGCTGTTGATGAGCACTGAGCACTGCTGAAAATACAGCTCTAGGGTTTCGTCAATTCGATCACCAATCATCCCAAAGTTATGCATCAGGTGGGCGATCGCGCGGTTTCGGCTACCGGTAATGCGCTCTGACGTTGCGATTGAAGCATCGATATTGATCGCGCGGCCCGTGTAGCGGCGAAACATATCCAGCAGGCGGTTTAGCCGCTCTGTGGCGTTACTGCCGGGGATCAGGTCGGTGGTGGCGATCGCCCCAGCGTTGACCATGGGGTTATAGGGGCGATTGGTCTCCTCATCAAGGATGATGGAGTTGAAGGCTTCCCCCGTCGGCTCCACCCCCACCTTAGACAGCACATAGTCCCGTCCGTGCTCCTCTAGCACCATCCCGTAGACAAACGCTTTTGAAATAGACTGGATGGTGAACAGCTGCTGGCAGTCCCCCACCTCATAGACTTGCCCCTGGGGCGTTACCGCCGAGATGCCAAACCAATCAGGATTGGCTTTGGCCAGTTCAGGAATATAGTCAGCAACCTTCCCGTCTCCCAGGGGCTGATACTTCTCATGTAGCTCACTCAAATAAGCCCGAAAGGGCGACGCTACCGCCTGAATCTTGTCGGTGAGCGACCTAAGATTGTGCATCGAGTCCATAACGCTTAACTTTTGAAGATGAATGGACAGTTAACTCAGCAGCTGGCCGCAAGTAGACGCCCCTAGGGTTCGTCCCCAGTAGGAATCCTTCTTGAGAGCATCTAGCTATGGCTTGCTGATCGCAGTTAACTCAAAATCTGGCGCGCTACACGGTTGACCTCTTGACTAAATGGATGTTGGGGAAACTTCAGACAGAAAATCCCTCGACTCCCGAGCTGAGCGATGTCTTCAGAGAGGGGAAACGCCCCGGCTACGGGAACGCCGTAGATCTTCTCTACTTGATCTTTGAGGCTCTCAACATTTGTGCGGCTCAATACTTTGTTGAGAAGCAGCAGCATCTTACGGACCCGTAGCTGCTTTGCCACATTGACGGTTACCGCAGTTCCCTGAAAGTCCTGGTTATCAGGGCGCAAAATCAGAAGCGATAGGTTGGATATGGCCATAGACAAGAAGGTTTCCTTGCTGAGTCCAGGATGGGTATCAATCAGCAAGTAGTCGAGATTGAGCTCGCGAACCAGCCGG
>JBCCAG010000203.1:0-6216 GCA_039814955.1 Cyanobacteria bacterium P01_A01_bin.135 | reverse complement strand
GAGATTCGTCAATCTGTCTTCAGTGAAGGATTCGGCAAGCTACCGCTCAATTAACACGCCGTAGAGGCCAGCGCTCATGGCTCCCTCATAGTCCTGAGCCTTGCTGTCGCCAATGTGCCAGGCCCGCTCCGGCGGGCAGCTGTGCTTTTTAAGCGCTGCCTCAAACACCTCTGGCCGAGGTTTAGCGGCCCCCACATCCGTCGAGATGGTGATGGAATCGAAAAAACGGTCCAGCCCCAGGGCCGGCAGCACGTGGTACAGCCGTGAGTCAAAGTTAGAGATCACCCCTAGCTCAATGCCCTGGCGCTGCCAGGCCTCTAGAGCCACGGGCACATCGGGGTACACCACCCAAGGCTCCGCCGTAGCGAAGTGACGGTACAGCTCGTCAAAAAAGGTGTCGAACTGGTCAAACCCCCCTAGCTTACCAACGCGGCTAAAGGTGTCTTTGGCCACCTGCTTCCACCAGTCAAACTCCTTTTCCGGGATGATAGCCCGCTCTGCACCAGGGAAGGCCATTTCAGGGGCAGCGCTAAAGCTCTCAGAAAAGGCGGTCTGCAGGGCCTTGGGGTCGGTCTCAACGCCGTAGGGGCGGGCGATCGCGCTGTAGATATCCCCCACGCGGCCCTTGACGCCAAACAGGGTACCGACGCCGTCGAGAAAAATCGTTTGGGGTTCGGGGCGTTTGGTCATTGGCCGTATCGGGTGGTCCAAGGTCAGGGGGTAGGGGCATGGCAATGCCATGTCCCTACTGCATTGCCAGCAGATCGCGCAAGGGGCGGGTGACCCAGTTTAGACCGACCTTAACCTGGTGATCAAGGGTGGGCATGCGGTAGAGGTAGGCCAGCCGCCGGGCGATATGGGCGGCGGGGCCATCGAGTGTGACGCCCAGACCGGTCAGGGTAGCGCTGTCCATGCCCAGAGACATCATTTCTCCCAGATGCTCGTAGCGGAAGGGCAGCAGGGGACGGGCCGTGGCCGAAGCCCAAATATTCCAAGCGGCGAACTGGGCTTCCTGCAGGGCTGCTTGGGCGGTGACGGGCACCCGTTGCCCGGAGGCGTCGTGAATTTCGGCGATGTCCCCCAGCGGAAAAATATTGGGATGACCCGTAGCCTGCAGGGTGGGGGTGGTCAACAGCTGCTGGCGATCGTTCTTTTCCAGGGGCATGTGGGTCACCACCTCGGCCACCTTGGTGCCCACGGTCCACAGCACCACGTCTACGGGAATGGTGTCTACCTGCTCCCGGTACTCTAGGGAGATGTTGTCCGCCTCCACCTGGGTCACCTTGGTCTCCAGGTCAATCCAGACGTTGCGCTCTTCCAAGGCCTTGTCGGCGGCTTCTTGGTTAAAGTCTGTGGAGGAACCCAAAATCTTGTCGCTCATTTCAATGATGCGGATGCGGCCCCGCTCCCCCAGCCGGTCTGCCAGCTTACAGGCCAACTCCACTCCGCTGTAGCCACCCCCCACAATCGCCACCCGAATGCGATCGCGCTCGGAGCTTTCAAGGTCCTGTACGGTTTGCTTCAGCCGGTAGGCATCGTCTACCGTGCGAAAAGGGATGGCGTACTCCGCCGCTCCCGGTACGATGTCTAGGGGCGTCTCCCCCCCAAGGCCCAGCACCAGGTAGTCGTAGGGCTGGGGCTCGGCGCCGTCAAAGTAGACCATGCTGCCATCCACATCCACCCCGGTGACCCGGTGCTTTTGAAACTGGACGCTGGTATTGGCTAACAGATCGGCGTATAGCGGCGCAATCTCCCAGGTTTCCAGCTCCCCAGTCACTAGCTCATACAGCAGCGGCACAAACAAAAAGCGATCGCGCTGGTCGGCGAGCACGATGGTGGGCTTTTCCTCCCAAGCTAGGCCATCCAGCTTGAGGGCGGCGTATAGGCCAGCAAAGCCACCGCCAAGGATGACGATATGGGGGGAAGCAGACTGGGTCATGGGTAGAGGTGGGAGTAGGGTGAGCGCGATCGCCAAAATCGGCCGCTGACGGCTACTGATTACGATAGCAACTTCATTCAGCGATCGCCTTTGTCTAGCGAGTGATCAAAGGGGCACGGTTGCCTATAGCCCTAAATCTTGAAGGGCAAGGCGAATTTGCTGTAGCCGTCGCCGGTTCACCCCCAGGTCAGATTCCCCCATTCGTGACGCCGAGCGCATGTGGATAACCGGCTCGTCTGCCGGTAAGTAGAACTCCAGGTCATCCACAAATCCCAAAAGCCGGCTAGCAGACTCAGCATAGATATAGTCATCGGTCTGCTCCACGGTTTTGGTGCGGGGCACCACCGACAGAACATCTTGCAGGGTGGCGCGGGCCTGCGCCCGCGACCCCTGGTAGGGGATGGGGGCGATCCCATGTTCTGAATCGGCGTTCTGGCTGACAACACAGTTAGGGGATTCAGGGCAGGGGGATAGGGCCCCGGCTTCAATACCGCCGGGATTAGGCGTCCCGGCAAATGCATTTTGCAGCCCTGGCAGCGCCGCTAGCGGGGCAGCAGTCAAGGGGGGCTGAGCGCCGAAGCCAGGGATAGCGGCTAGGGACATGAGTGCAGCAAGAATCCAAGCAAACATTGGCGCGGCTATCGACATGGTTTAAGTCTCAAGTATTCAGAATATTGAACCGTCAGGTCTTGTAAGTAGAGCGCCGTAAGTAAACGTAGCTGTTATGGAGAGCGTCCCTGCCGGGGACACTCCCACTTTCGTTTAATTGTGGCTACGTACTTATATACCTTTTAACGGTAGACCAAAAACAGAATTTGGGGATTGCTCTAAGGGTTTTTACACAGCTCCTATTGCAGGCGGGACTCCTCAGTTCGGTCCTGACATCTCTACTGACTCGTACGGCAGCGATGAGGCGATCGCGCAACAGTTAGCGCATGCAGGTTTGCCTTCTTCGTATTGTAACCGAACGCACAAGACGTCAGGAATGTTGGTGTCTATGCAGAAAATTGTTCGAATTCCTCAGCATACAAAGCTTCGATAAATATAAAATCTCACCCCGGTAGGCTTATGTGTAATACCGTAAACGTTGGTAAAACTTACGGGTTCTTCTTTGGTATTTCCCAAAAGTTATAGCGGGATATTACGTAGTCAGCAATAAGGCTATTTATTTATATTTTTCTAGCCAAATAGAGGCTTTGCTTGGCTTTTACAAAGCACTTCATCGGCATCAACCCCGGCGCTTCTCGCGTTGGTAGTTTACTTCTGCTGCCATAACGCGCTACGGCTTGACTTTATTCCAAAGCATTCATTCTCATTGGTGGTGACATATGGCTGACTATCGAAAGGCTTATTGGCAAGCCAACCTTGTTTTAATTTTTGCTCTACTTGGCGTCTGGTTTTTAACGTCTATTGTTTTCAGCATTCTGCTGGTTGAGCCTCTTAACGCCATACAGCTCGGTGGTATTCCCTTTGGCTTTTGGATGGCCCAGCAGGGATCTATCTATATTTTCGTTGCCCTGGTCTTTGTCTATGCTATCCGGATGGACAAGCTAGACCAGAAATACGGCGGTACTATTCAACCGCAAAATTCAGCTCCTGAATCAGATAAAGAAGTCAGCAATATTTTGCAAAAGTGAAAAATCATGTCTATTGAACTGTGGACGGCAATCCTCGCTTGCCTATCCTTCGCAGGATACGTTTACCTAGGGTGGCGGTTCCGCGTTAAGAGCGTTCGAGGTTTTTTTGTTGCCGATCAAAGCGTCCCGGCTCTCGCCAACGGCGTCGCCACCGCCGCCGACTGGATGTCAGCAGCATCCTTCATCTCTATGGCGGGCCTCATCTCGTTTTTGGGCTACGACGGGTCAATCTATATCCTTGGTTGGACCGGCGGGTATGTCTTGCTCGCCCTACTGGTTGCCCCCTATCTAAGAAAATGCGCCAAGTACACCATTCCAGACTTTATTGGCGATCGCTACGACTCTGACGCGGTTCGCATGGCGGCGGCTCAGGCAACAATCTTTGTCTCCGTCATTTATATTGCTGGTCAAGTCCGGGGAATCGGCATTGTTTTTAGTCGCTTTCTGCAGGTTGACATCAGCATCGGCGTCACGATTGGGCTAGTTCTGATCGCATTCTTTACAATTCTGGGAGGTATGAAGAGCATTACTTGGACCCAGGTTGCTCAATATTGCGTTCTCATTGTCGCCTATTTGATTCCGGCCTTTGCACTGTCGGCGCTATTGACAAACATTTTTATCCCCCAGCTTGGTTTCACCTTTAGCGATATTTTAGAGCGCCTCAATGGCCTGCAGTCAGAGCTTGGCTTTGCGGAATATACTCAGCCTTTCCATAGCCGTTCGATGATCGATGTGCTTGCGATTACGCTGACTCTGATGATTGGAACCGCAGGGCTACCCCATATTGTGGTTCGGACCTTTACGGTCCCCAATGTCCGGGCTGCTCGATTCTCGGTAGCTTGGGCATTGCTATTCATCGCTATTTTGTACACGACAGCCCCGGCGCTAGCCGGGTTTGCCCGCTACAATTTGGTGCAAAGTCTACAGGGCAAGACTGCACCGCAAATCCAGCAGCTAGACTGGACCAGCAAATGGGAAAATACCGGACTTCTAACCCTTGAGGATAAAGACGGGGATGGATTTTTGCGCTTCACGCCGGATGAGCAAACCAACGAGATTACGATCGATCAGGACATCATTGTGCTGTCTACTCCTGAGGTAGCGAACCTCTCCCCTATGCTAGTGGGCCTAGTGGCGGTAGGCGGTCTAGCGGCGGCCATTTCCACGGCATCTGGGCTCTTGTTGGTTATTGCCAGCTCCATGTCTCACGATATCTGGTATAGGATTATCAACCCAGATTCTCGGGAGTCGCACCGATTAACGGCCAGTCGCGTCACCGTGGGGCTAGCGATCGCGATCGCGGGCTATTTCGGCATCAACCCACCGGGATTCGTGGCCCAGACTGTGGCCTTTGCCTTTGGCCTGGCCTCTGCCAGCCTCTTCCCGGCTATCATCTTGGGCATTTTTGACAAGCGTGCCAATGGCCAAGGGGCGATCGCCGGGATGCTTGTGGGATTATTGTTCACGACCTATTACATCATTGGGGCCAACTACTACGATGTGCCAACGTGGGTCCTTGGGATCTCCCCGGAGGGAATTGGCGTCGTGGGTATGGCGCTGAATCTAGTGACGGCGGTGGGGGTTTCGCGGCTAACTGCTCCGCCATCTGAGCAGGTTTCCGCCATGGTAGACGATCTGCGGATGCCATAGGTCGGCCTACGAGCGCGGCGTCTGCTACTTCAACCTCATTCGGCTGCGCGATCGCTGATAAGGCCTATCGCGCGGCCTCTAGCAACGGCTGAACCGCGCTGATGGGGACCGCAAAGCTCAGCCCTTGGGTGCCCTCCAAAACGGCGGTGTTGATGCCGATCACCTCGCCGCGGTCATTGAGCAGCGGCCCTCCGGAGCTGCCGGGGTTGATGGCAGCGTCAGTTTGAATGAAGGGACCAGAGCGGCCGGCGAGCTGTAGCTCGGAGCCTTGGCGGTTGATGGCGCTGATGATGCCGGCGGTGACGGTGTTGCTCAGTCCCATAGGGCTACCAATGGCGATCGCCCATTCCCCAGGGCGCACCGCGTCGGAGTTACCTAGCCTTACCGTGGGGTAGCTGCCCCCTTCGAGCTTCACTAAGGCGATATCTAAATCAGGGTCGCGGTACACTACCTGACCCAGGAGCTGCTGCCCCTGGCGCTGCACCAAAGCCTGAGGGCTGTCCCCCACCACATGGGCGTTGGTGACCATTAGGCCCTTTGAGCTGACGATCATTCCCGAGCCGGCGAGGCTGTGGCGCTGGGACCCTGGCTGAAAAGGGGTCTGGGGCGCTGTGCCAGTGGCTGGCCGCACCTGAACGATGGCAGGGGCCACCTGCTCTACCATGTCGGCAATGGAGGCCGGCGGGGAAAAGGCGCTGGGGGGGAGGGCGGTTGGTTCGGTTTGGGAAGGGACAGCGTGGGAGGTGGCAGCTTGGGGAGAGGTATCGCTGGGGGATGGTGTAGAGCGTACCGCGCTGCTGGCGGCAGTTGGCGTAGCAGGTCGCCGGGACGGCTCTGAGCCGCGATCGCTGAGCAGCAACACAACGGCAACCCCAATCAAGCAGTAAACCAGTCGAGATTTGGCCACCTTTACGGCTGATGGCTTCGCTGGCTCCTGGGCAGTGGGGCTGGCCGTGCTGGCTTCTCCTGGGCAAGACCGATGTGACGCTT
>JBCCAG010000822.1:0-2113 GCA_039814955.1 Cyanobacteria bacterium P01_A01_bin.135 | reverse complement strand
GCCGCCGCTGTCGGCAGCGCGTAGGGCTTCCGCTGTCGTCGGTCCCACAATGCCGTCTGCCGTCAACCCCTGGCTCTGCTGAAACTGAATCACCGCCGCCTCCGTCAGCTCGCCAAAAAAGCCCGAAATGGGGCCATCGTAGATACCGAGCTCGGTGAGGCGGCGCTGCAGCTCCAATACCAGCGGACCATCGCTATCGCGCTCAATAATCGTCACCACCTGGGCCACTACGGTTCTGTTAGGTGACGCCGGATTGGGTGACACTGCATTGAGGGACACTGCGGCGGCGGGCGCTATTCCCAGCAGGCCAAGGAGGCCGCTGCCTAGCAGGAAGCTAGTCCAGGGATTGCGGGACATCAGGTCTCGGCGGGCGGAAGGGGTCATGGCTCGATATCAAGATCTACAGGAACAACCGGGGAGCAGAACACCGATACGCTCTAGTGTACGCGCCGACCCCTGTAGCGGGTTGCTGAGTAGGCAATAAAAAAACAGTCCCCTGGTGGAAACTGCTGTGGCATGAAGCGGCTTGAGGGCGATCGCCCTCGGTAATCGCCTTAAAAACCGCCTACAGAAACTGATCGATTGCCAAAGCCCCTACCGTCGCGATCGCGGTAATTAGAAGTGCCACTAGCGGGTTCTGTCCGTGGCTCACCGCTAGGGAGGTGACAACACCAGCCCCCAGAGCCGCGGTAATTCCAGCAGTCCACCAGTCTTTTCCCGTTTTGTTGTACATATGCTTTAGCTTGCGTAATCGCTTGGTCGAGGTCGGCAAAAATAAGTAGCTAGCCATAAGTAAACGGTGTTGGGGGCGAACCCCCTATTAGCATCGTTTATTCATGGCCTTCTACTTAGCGCAGTTGGAAACAGCGCAGTTGAAGTAGCGAAACAGTTCGCTTACCGTATCACAAGCCTCAGCAGCAAAGCCTTTCGCCAAGCGGCTTCGCAACGAAAGTTCTAAGTTTTGTCAAATAATTTAATAAGTGTCGGGGTAATAAAGTGTTGGGGAGCCCGCATGTCCGGTAACCATGAGAGGCGCGTAGGATAACTGCGGGAGAGCAGAAAACTCAGCTCGCCGATTTCACATATACATTAGTTCAGAGGTTCGGTGTTACCGGCCTTGACCCAACCAGTGACCTCGCTTCCCGGAAGACGAACCTGAATCCATGCGCCGTCTTCACTCTCGCTGAGGACGGTCAACTGCTCGTTATAGTCGATGCCGCCGATCTGAGTGGTAGAGGTATCGGGTCCCTGCCGCAGAATGAGGCCAATGGGCTGGATTACCCGAGCCTGATAGGCATCGGCATCGTCAATGGGATCGGGTTGGGGTGAGGTAGGACTCTCCGCCAAAGCGTCGGCTCCAGGCTGGCTACCGTCGCTAGCGGGGGGCGCACCTGCCACCTGCTCTTCTGAAAAGGACGGGCGGGCGGGGAGCGTGGTCAACCGGGTCATAAAGTAGCGAGCCGCTGCATAGCCGCCACCAACCAGCAGGCCGATGGCTAACCCCACGCCAATAACAATTTGAACTAGCCTCAGCAGCACCCGCAAGCTTCCTCCCGTGTGAAGTGGCAGTTGACCCGTTAAACTCGATAGCTAGATTAGGGTACTACACCTTATATGGGTTGAGAAGTGGCTGTTACTCTATCGCGGCTGATGTGGCGGTCCGCTACCATTGAGGTAGCTCTAGTCAGCGATCTCCACAGATGCCCTACCGCAAGTTCGATCTGCAAAGGGTGTAGCAGGACTTTAGCGCAAAAAATAGCCGGGTAGGCTGCCTACCCAGCTATTAGCTCACCACAAGACCCAAATCGGACTTCAGCTAGACCGTTACTAGCTCCTCAGGGGCGCTCAGGATTTCAGCCTGGGCAGTGAGCACACTGGCTAGACCGCCGTCTTTCACGACCTTGTCGATGAAGCCGAGGTTGTCGGCCTTGCTCAGGGCCCCCTTCGCCAGTACCTGGTCAAAGTCGAAGCCGGCCAGTGGGTCCTCAACAGCCTTGACGTCGTCAGTGCCCAGCTCGTAGTAGGCGTTCTCTAGCACCGCTACCTTATCGCCAGCCACTTTGATGGTGGCGCGGCCGTTCTCGTAGGAGATATCCAGGTCCTCAAACATGAG
>JBCCAG010000797.1:0-2205 GCA_039814955.1 Cyanobacteria bacterium P01_A01_bin.135 | reverse complement strand
GAAGCACTTCTCAGCCAACATGACAAACGTCATTTTTATTGGTGACGTACCGGTGTGTAAAAGATAGGGCTGCAGCCGATAGTATCGAGGCGATCGCCTTAAACGAGGCTGGTTTGAGCGCAGTCAAGCCGCTGCTTACCAAAGAAGGCTTCAACACTTTTCCAATCACCTAATTGGGTGACTTTTAATACTCAACAAGGGCGAAGCTGGATTGCAATTCCTAGGATTATCGCTAATTTTTTAGGCCGAGCGCAATAACATAAACCATTGAAACTATGAGAACAACACCGCTTTATGTAGAAAAATCTGGTGACCCCTCTGGCCCGACCCTGGTTTTTCTCCACGGCATTGGCACCAGCAGCTGGATGTGGAAGCCGCAGCTCAACGCCCTCAGCGACTTCAACTGCATTGCCCCCGACCTGCCGGGACACGGCAAGAGCAACCACATCCCCTGGCGTTCGTTTTCAGAAACGGCGCGGCTAATATCCCACATCATCAACGCCAACGCGCGGGGCCAGAGGGCTTATATCATTGGGCTGTCTTTGGGCGCTTATGTCGGTCTGCAGTTACTGTCAGAGTTCGATTTTATGGTCAATCGCGCCATCCTCAGCGGCCTGCATGCGCTGCCGATGCCCAATCAAGCCTTGATGATAGCGATGAATTATCTGATAGCGCCCGTGGTGAAGACAGGTCTCGTTGTGCGGTTCAACGCCCGTGCCCTGCGCCTTCCCCCCTGGGAATTCGACGGCTATTGCCATAGTGTGAGACAGCTCTCAACCCAGGCATTTCTCAGGGCCAGTAATGATGCTGTACGCTTTGAGATACCTGATAACTTGGCTTCCATAGGTGTGCCGACGCTAGTGGCAGCCGGGGAGCGGGAGCCGGCGTTGATTCACCGGTCTCTGACACTTTTAGCAGATGCGATGGCGGATGCTCAGCCCTATATCGTTCCGAATGCTGGGCATGGCTGGAGCTTGGAGATGCCGAGGCTATTTGCGAAAACGGTGCGTGACTGGGTCCAGGCTCGGCCTTTGCCGCCGCGACTGCAGCCTGTCTTGTAGGTAGACCCCAAAGAAATTTCGGGAATAGGACGCTAGAGATGATGCACCGGGCGCTGGAGCGCTAAGCAACGATGATTCCTTAAATTTCCTGGTCGATGGTCTTGGGAGCACTTGCCCTGCTGGTAAAGTACGGGGAAAATCGCCATCCACTGCCATGTTCCAGCACTTCCTTCAAGATGCCGTAACACTGTTTGTCGTGATTGACCCTATCGGGCTTGTGCCGATCTTTATCGCCATTACCCAAAAAGAGCCGCAGGTGAGCCGCAGGCAGATCGCCTTGCAGGGCGTGGGTATCTCTGGGGTGATTCTGCTGGCGTTCTTGGTCCTGGGCCAGCCGCTGCTGGACGCTCTAGACATTAGCTTGCCGGCCTTTCGCATCGCAGGGGGAATTCTGCTGCTGCTGGTGGCGCTGCAGATGGCGCTAGAGGAGACGGGAGAGCAGACGGTTTCCACCGACCCCGCCTCTTCCATCGATTTGGCCGTCTTTCCGCTGGCGACGCCGCTAATCGCTGGACCGGGGGGCATTATGACAGTAGTTTTGCTTACCGATAACCTGAAGTTTGGGCTTGTCGATCAGGTTGTGACGACGCTGGCCTTGCTGTCGGTCCTGCTGCTTACGTTTGTCGCGCTGCTGCTGGCGGACTGGATCCAAGAAGGTCTGGGGCGGACTGGCGTGAACGTGATCACGCGGATTTTAGGGCTGCTGCTAGCGGCTCTGGCCACGGAATCAATTTTGTCGGGGGTGAGGGGGTATTTTTAATCTCGCTTGTTTTGAGGCTTACACATCTCTATCTAGATACTGCTGAAGGTAGCTCAGAATTAGCAGCTTCGTTTCTGCGACAAGCTCTTGACGAAATGCTTGGTCTCCGCTGAGGGAAAGCCACAGCAGCTCGGTGATGGTCTTCGTTGTCACCATTGCTATCTGCTCACACTTTGCCATCGGTAGGCTTTGCTGCCGAGCATGGAAGAACTGCGCTAATTCACTGATTACCTGATACTCAAAGTCGTCGATTTTCTCAATAGCAGACCAGGTAATTGTGTCCAGGAGCTGGCCGAAAATAGCCCGCGACCCTGGGTAGTCGGTGTAGAACTGGTCAAACACATCGATCATTTGATCAACATAGCGGGGTAGCGTCAGCGTCAG
>JBCCAG010000190.1:0-6403 GCA_039814955.1 Cyanobacteria bacterium P01_A01_bin.135 | reverse complement strand
CTTTTTGGCCCAGTCGCCCCCTGCCTTATTAACGCCAATAGAGGTGCCGCCGGACTGGTTCAGCAGCGCAAAGCAGGGCAGGTCAGAGGTGCCATCACCCACATAGATAATCTGGCTGAGGGGCAGGTGGATATCGTCAGTTTCGACATCCTCATAGACGAACAGCAGGTCGTCCTCTGAGTGGGAGTCGATGCCCTTTGAAATGTAGTGGAGGTAGCGGGGCTTTTCGGCATGGGTGACATCGCGCTTGATGTGCTCCACTTCCCCCGCGTTGTTGTAATAGAACTCGCAGCCCCACATCTGCTTAAACTCTTTGGCAATTTTGGTGGCGCGGGCGATCTCCACGAAGCCACTGGTAATCAGATAAAACTCCAGCTCCACCTCGGCGTTGCTCTCGCGGCAGCGCTGCCGCAGCCGGTCGAACATTTCAGCGACGCCGGGGAAGGGCTTATAAGCTTGGCCGATGTCTTTAAAGAATTCAGCGGTGATTCGATCGCCCTCGGGGCGCTGCTTAGATTCTTCGACCAGGGTGTAGAACCGGGCCGGAATGCCGTCCCAGCCGTCTTTGAGGAGCGGATAGTAGCGCTCTTCCCGAAAGGTTTTGGGGTCGTGCCCTAGCTCTCGGATAGCGGCATCGTAAGAATCGGGGACTAGGGTGTCGTCAAAGTCAAAGGCGATCGCGATGACGTTGGAAACGGGCTGGGTGGCTTGAACCATGGTTGACAGAGAACGAGAGCATCTACGTTCTAGCTTGGCTAGCCATTTTAAGATGGGCAACCGCCTTTAGTGAGAAGCTTTTATGGCCAGCGCTATATCGACTTCCTCACCGAGACTTTTGTAGACTAAAGCAGCATTCCCGTTATAGGTCAGCCCCCTTATGTCACCCAAAATTGTTGTGGTGGGAGCCGGATTTGCCGGGCTCAGCGCCGTTCAACCGTTGGCCCGCGCCAAAGCAGACGTGCTGCTGATTGACCGCAACAATTACCACACCTTTGTGCCGCTGCTCTATCAGGTAGCGACGGGCTTTGTGGGGCCCGATGCGATCGCCTATCCCATCCGCCAGGCCCTGCGACCCTACCGCACCGCTCGCTTTTTGCAGGGGACGGTGGCCCAGGTCGATTTTGCCCAGCGTTACCTCATCCTAGAAGACGCGGGCGAGCTGGTGAGCCATGACCCCGTTCCCTACGACTACTTAGTCCTGGCCACCGGTAGTCAAACCCGGTTTTTGCGAGTGCCCGGCGCACCCCGCTACACCTGGCCCCTGCGCACCCTGGCGGATGCAGTGGCCCTACAGCAGCAGGTGGTCCGCTGCGTCGCGACGGCAGCCGCCCAGCCAGAGTGGCGGAGCTCCCAGTTAACCTTTGTGGTGGTGGGTGGCGGGCCGACGGGGGTAGAGATGGCTGGGGCCTTGAGTGAATTTGTCAACGAGAGCTTGATGAAAGACTACCCCGAGCTAGGTAAAATTCAGGCCCGCATTTTTCTCATTCAGTCGGGCGATCGCTTACTGGCAGGGCTACCGCCCAAACTAGGAAACCATGCAGCGGCGCAGCTCAGACGGCGGGGCGTCAAAGTTCACTTCAACGCTAAGGTGGCGTCGGTGACCCCCAAAAATGTGACCCTGGACGACGGCCTGGAGATAGACACCGCCACCGTGATCTGGGCGGCGGGGGTCGAGGCCAATTCTCCGGCGCTATCTGAAGCGGTGCAGCAAGAGGGCTCGAAGCTCCAGGCGACGCCAACCTTACAGATGCATAGTCACCCCAACGTCTATGTAATTGGGGATCTGTCTGACGTAGAACAGCTAGACCTCGATGGGGTGGCCCCAGAGGCCATGCAGCAGGGCAAGGCAGTGGCGGAGAACATTCAGCGGCAGGTGGCCGGGCAGGGGCCGCGCCCCTTCCGCTACAAGGATAAGGGCCGCGCTGCTATTATTGCCCGTAACACGGGGGTTGCCTATGTACGCGGCTTTTCTATCACCGGGGTTTTGGGCTGGCTCACCTGGCTGGGGGTGCATCTCTACTACCTGCCGGGGCTCGGCAACCGGCTCGCGGTACTAATTAGCTGGGTGCGGGATTATATTAAGCGCGATCGCGCCCACCGGCAGCGGTTCCAGTTTTGGCAGCAGAACGATAGGCTATAAGCGTTCGCTCACTTATCGAATCTTAAAGGAAGCGCTTACCATGCCCTACGTTGCTCTTGCGGCCCGCGTATTTCTGTCGATTATTTTTTTGAAAGCTGGTATCTCCCATGTAACAGGCTTCTCTGGCTTTCAGCAAACCATTGCTAGCCAGGGCGGCCTGCTGATGGTGATCTACAGCGGCCCTGGCCAGCTTAGCGTCGATGCGCAAACGACAATCTAAGTGCCGCGCCTATTCAACGATAGGGCTTGGCGGCTAATTCCACCTTTGACAGCCTCCGGAACCCAGCAAATGTCCATTGACTGCTGGATGCTCCGTCAATGCGAAACCGGAGGACCGCCAGCTCTACGCTTCTACCAGTGGTCGCGCCCCACGCTGTCTCTAGGTCATCTGCAGAAGGACATTCCCGCACATTGGCGATCGCTAGCACAGGCAGGCAGGATTGACATTGTCCGCCGCCCTACCGGCGGACGAGCGGTGCTGCACAGCGGCGACCTAACCTACGCGGTGGCAGCCCGCTACCGCCAGGGAAACCGGGTAGAGATTTACCAACACCTATGCGAGTTCTTGATTCGCGGCTGGCGCAAGCTTGGAGTGGAGCTGCACTACGGAGAGGCGGGGCGGGGCTATCGTCATCGGCCCAACTGCTTTGGGGTGGCGACCCAGGCAGACCTGGTAGATTCGCAGGGTCACAAGTTCATCGGCAGCGCCCAGCGCTATAGCCGCATCGTGCAAGAGGGAGCGCAAGGGGAGCGGGTGGTGCTGCAGCATGGCTCTATGCAGCTCGCCCCTGACGCCTCCCTATTTGAGGCTCTGTTTGCCGCCCCTGCTCCCCAATCGCCCGTTCGATCGCCCATAGACCAGGCCTTGGTTCACCGCATCACTGAGACCCTGACAACCGCTGCAGGTGACTGGTTTGGTGTGGACCTCGTGGCCCAACCCCTTACGCCTGGGGGGCTCGCCGAGGTGGACCAGGTGGGTGACGGTAAGGTAGGCGATCGCGAAGCGGGCTAGGAGAACTGAAGCACTGCGTCTCAGCTAGGAGAGATGCGGCGATAGCGGGCCTGAACCAGCATGTGGATACCGTAGGCCACCAGCCCGACGGCGATGATGCCCATCAGCACCGCGCCAAAGGGCTGCTGCTGAATGGCCTGCAGGGCTCCGCCAGTGGTGCGGGCTTGGCTGGCATCTGCGGAGCGCACCGCTTGGGCAAAGAAGTAGCCCACAATCACCGAGACGATGCCCTTAGAGATGAGGCCAAAGCGACCAATGCGGATGGCCCAGGTCTCTTCGGTTTGGCTCATTTCCGAGAGCTTCAGCTTTTTGCGGAACTTGGTCTTAACACCACGGTAGATGCAGTAGAACCCATAGGCGGCCGCGCCCGCCGCCACTAGGCCTAATAGCCAGCGGCCAAAGGGCTGGGATAGGATGGTTGACGCCTGGCCACTGGAACCACCAGAGCCGCTGCCAGAGCCGCCACCGAATACAATCCTAAAGGCGCTGAATGCCAACGCCCCATAGATAATGCCGCTGATGGCGTAGGTTAAGCGCCGACCGATGTTCTTAGCGCCGCTCTCGTCGTGCTCGGGGTCAAAAATAGCTTCTACAAACCGCCACAGTACGTAGCCAACTAAGCCAACCCCCACCAGAAACAGAAGAATCTTACCAAAGGGCTGATTGGCGATGGTTTGGAACGCGCCTGTTGAGCCGGTGGTTTTGCCGCCCCAGTTAAATGCCGCCTGTACCGCCAGGATGCCAACTATGGTGTAAATAACGCCTTTTGCAGCGTAGCCGAAGCGGGCAAATGTTTCTATCCACTGTGCGGGCGAGTCCTGCCCTGCGGGGCTTATTGATTGATTGCGCATGGGTCTGCCAAGGTGAAGTGATATAGGGAATGTTTACGATCCCTTGTACAGCAGACTTGGTTACCCTCTCATCTATCTACTGTCTGACCTCCATACACACAAATGGACATGATGCATACATTCATTCCGCCCCAGCGGTTTTTCCCCTACCTCACCTGGACCGACATCGAAGCGATGCCCGACAAGGCCAACACGGTGATTGTCCAGCCCATCGGCGCTATAGAGCAGCATGGTCCCCACTTACCGCTAGCGGTGGACGCCGCGATCGCCACCGCGGTTTTGGGCCGCGCGTTGGAGCAGCTTGAGCCGGAGGTCCCAGCCTACGGCCTGCCGACCCTGCACTACGGCAAGTCCAATGAGCACTGGGGCTTTCCGGGCACCATTACCCTGAGCGCAGCCACCCTAGGAGCTACCCTGACCGAGGTGGCCGAAAGCCTCTATCAGGCCGGGTTTCGCAAGCTGGTTTTCCTGAATGCCCATGGCGGTCAGCCCCAGGTGCTCGAAATTGTGGCGCGGGATTTGCACCAGCGGTTTTCCGATTTCTTGGTTTTCCCGCTGTTTGTTTGGAATGCGCCGAACAGCGCCGCCGAGCTGCTCACCCCTAAAGAGCGGGCTTACGGCATTCACGCGGGGGATGCGGAGACAAGTGTGCTGCTGTCCCTGCTCCCCGACCAGGTGCATATGGAGCGGGCGGTGGCGGAATACCCACCCCTAGCTGAAGACAGCCTGCTGAGTATGGAGGGCAAGCTGCCCTTTGCCTGGACCACCCGTGACCTGAGCCGCAGCGGCGTGGTGGGGGATGCGACCGCCGCCACTCAGGAAAAGGGCGATCGCATTTTGGCATCGGTGGTAGCTGGCTGGGTACAGGTGCTGCGGGACCTGCATCAATTTCAGCAGCCTCGGCCTGAGGAGACCTAATTGGTGAAGTTCAATACAAACTGACGCAAAGCAATGGATTTTTTGCGGCGAGTTTACCGCTTAGGGACGAAGCTTTGGCGTACAGTGCGTTTAGTTTTCATCCTTACGAGGGGTCTTTTTTGAGAAGAAAAGAATGTAAGCAGGGCACCGTAAGTAAACGCAGCCTTTAACCTACCGGCCTGAAAAAGTGTTGTATCCACTGCAAGATGAGTTGAAACAAGATATGTTGTAGGTTCTGAGCGGCGTGGGGCCGACAAATTGCCTCCTTGGATATCTGACAAATGCTGTCTCGATAGGCGGCGCGCTCGATACTCGGGAACCTCAAAACTCCACCGGCATGAACATGCTGTAGCAGTAGAAATAAATCTCTGCTTTGCTATTTGCTTAGGCTCCTCTCAGGTTTACCCCTTACCGTTGTATTCGAAGCCCACTTCGGGCAGCGGCTTTTGCTTTTGAAGATAAGAAATATCCCCCCTAATTCAAGCGAGCGGACTATCTATCTATGGTTGCACCGACAATGCGCAATCGGGCCTTACAGCCCCAGCTGACGACCCTAGTTCTATTGGGAATAACGGCGATCGCCAGCGTGGTTGCGATCGCCTGGTTCGCAGGCCACGGGACGACAAACCAGCTATTTGACCGCATCCACGAGCTGCAGTCTGCGCCACCCATGTGGGTTGTAGCTCCCAAGATGCTGGGGGAGTACTTCCTGTTTTGGACAGTGGCCCTGATGGCAACGGTGCTGATCATTATGCGGCTATTCCCCCGGCCCACCCGCTGGCCGCGCGCGGTGGTAATCGGCATTTTAGGCGCCCTAGCCATCCGCTACTTGACTTGGCGCTCCCTCACCACCCTCAACCTCAGCACGCCCCTCAACGGCGTCTTTAGCATCGGGCTCTTTTTTCTTGAGCTGCTGCTGCTCAGCAACGGCATCATTCAACTCGTCCTATTGCTGCGCAGCCGCGATCGCCGCGTCCAGGCAGATCAGCTCGCCCCAGACATTCTAGAGGGCCGCTACCGCCCCAGCGTCGATATCTTGATCCCTTCCTACAATGAGCCTGAGTTTATTTTGCGGCGCACCCTGATCGGCTGCCAGGCCCTCAACTATGACAACAAAACTATCTACCTGCTAGATGATACCCACCGACCTTGGGCCAAGGCCTTGGCGGAGGAGCTGGGCTGTGAATATCGCACCCGGCCCGACAACCGCCACGCCAAGGCGGGCAACCTCAACTACACCATCCCCAGAACCAATGGCGAGCTGATTGTGGTGTTTGACGCAGATTTCATCCCCACCCAGGACTTCCTGGTGCGCACCGTTGGCTTTTTTCAAGACCCCAGCGTTGCCTTGGTGCAAACGCCCCAGAGCTTCTATAACCCCGACCCCATTGCCCGCAACTTAGGCATGGAGGATGTGCTAACGCCGGAGGAGGAGGTATTCTACCGGCAGATTCAGCGGGTGCGGGACGGAGCCGGGGGAGT
>JBCCAG010000474.1:0-3829 GCA_039814955.1 Cyanobacteria bacterium P01_A01_bin.135 | reverse complement strand
ACTCCCAGGGCGTCCGCTACATTGCGCTGCGCTGCGCCGGATACGACAACCTCGATCTAGAGGCGGCCAAGGCCCTAGGGTTCAAGGTCGTTCGCGTTCCCTCCTATTCTCCCTACGCGATCGCAGAGCATGCGGCGGGCCTAGTGCTGATGCTGAATCGCAAGCTCCACAAAGCCTACAACCGCACCCGTGACGACAACTTCGCCCTGAATGGGTTGCTTGGGTTTGACATCCACGGCAAGACCGTTGGCGTCGTGGGCACCGGGAAAATTGGCGAATGCTTCGCCCGCATCATGCAGGGCTTCGGCTGTCGGCTCCTGGCCTACGACCCCTACCCCAACCCGGTCTGCAAGGAGATGGGCGTTGAGTATGTCGAACTCCACAAGCTCCTCGCCGCTTCTGACATCGTCTCCCTGCACTGCCCCCTCATCCCCTCAACGCAGCACATCATCAACGCCCAGACGCTGAGCTACCTGAAGCGCGGCGCCATGATAATCAACACCAGCCGGGGCGGGCTGATCGACACCCGGGCGGTGATCGATGCCATTGAAGACGGCACGGTGGGCTACCTAGGACTTGATGTGTACGAAGGGGAGGCCAACCTCTTCTTTGAGGATCTGTCTGACACCATCATTCAAGACGAGACCTTTCAGCTGCTGCAGTCCTTCAGCAACGTCGTCATCACCCCCCACCAGGCCTTCTTCACCCGCAACGCCCTAGAAGCGATTGCCCAGACGACCCTTTCGAATCTCTACGCATTGGAGCAAGGCAGACCTTGCCCCAACGAACTGTAGGGACATGGCACTGCTATGTCCCTATCAAAATAACCCGACCAAACGCGAGGTATGCCGTGGATTTACTCGACCGCCGCACTAAAATCGTAGCGACTATCGGGCCAGCCAGTAGCTCCCCCGACGTGATTCGGCAGATGATCAAGGCGGGCATGAATATCGCCCGGCTCAACTTCTCCCACGGAAACTACAAAGACCACGCCGCGCGGGTTCACCTGCTGCGGGCGATCGCCGACGAGTTGGAGACCCCCATTACCATCCTGCAGGACCTGCAGGGTCCAAAAGTTCGGGTGGGGCAGCTCCCTGAGGGTGGGGTAATGCTGGTGACCGGGGAGTCAATCACCCTGGTTCCCGATGCTCCGACCGAGGGGCCGCGCCCCAACAGCGCCAGCCGCGTCTCCATCGATTACCCCCATCTTGCCAAGGAAGCCAAACCCGGCACCCAAATTCTGCTGGATGATGGCCTGCTAGAGCTGGTGGTTACCGCTGTCGAAGCCGACCAGGTGCACTGCAAGATCGTTCAGGGGGGCATCCTCAAAAGCCGTAAAGGCGTCAACCTGCCGGGCTTGGAGCTATCTCTGCCGTCACTGACGCCGAAGGATCGCCAAGATGTCGAGTTTGGCGTCTCCCAGGCTGTGGACTACATGTCCCTCAGCTTTGTGCGCCGGGCCAGCGACATTCAAGATTTAAGGCATCTCCTCGCCGAGCATGGTTCTGGGGATACGCCGGTTGTGGCCAAAATCGAAAAGCCCCAGGCGATCGCCAATTTGGAAGAGATTCTAGATCAGGTCGATGCGATCATGGTGGCCCGGGGGGACCTAGGGGTGGAGATGCGCCCGGAGAAAGTACCCCTGCTGCAAAAGCAGATTATCCGGGCCTGCAACCAGCGCGGCACCCCCGTCATTACGGCGACCCAGATGCTAGAGAGCATGATTCACGAGCCTCGCCCCACCCGCGCTGAAGCCAGCGACGTGGCCAACGCCGTGATCGACGGCACCGATGCGGTGATGCTGTCGGGAGAGTCTGCGGTTGGCGACTTTCCGGTGGAATCGGTGGCCATGCTGGCCCGCATCATCCAGTCCGTGGAGCCCGAGATTCAGTTTGTCAACAACCCGCCGGCTACCCAGGATGAGACCCACGCGGTGAGCGAGGCCCTCAACGTAATCGACAAAACCCTGCCGCTGCGCTGCATCGTCGCCCTCACGAGCTCCGGCTACACCGCCCGCTTGGCCAGCGGTGAGCGGCCTAAGGCCCCTGTCATCGCCCTCACTCCCAGCCGCACGACTTACCACCGGCTGAACCTGTGCTGGGGCATTCGCCCCATCCTGCTAGAGCAAGAGGTCGACACCTTCGAGGCGATCGCACTGCAGGCTCAAGCCATCCTGACGGTGCAGGACTGGGCAAGTCCCGGAGACAGGATACTCATTGTGGGGGGGATTCCGCCCCAGCACGCGGGTGGCACCAACTTTTTGAAGATTCATACCATTACCGCAGACTAATTTAACGGACCAGAGTGCCGTGGACTACGCCATCTTCGCCTTACTGCCAATTCTCTCCACCTTTCTGCTGCTGGTGCTGGCCAAGCAGCCCGCCACCATCGCCATGCCGATGGTCTACGGCATCACCCTCCTCTGTGCCTTCCTGGTGTGGCAAGTTGCCCCCCTCGTGATTGCCGCCATCGCCCTCCGCAGCCTTGTGCTCAGCGCTGAAATTCTCTTCATCCTCTTTGGCGCCATCCTGCTGCTCAATGTCTTGAGGCAGGCGGGGGCGATCGCCACCATCCGCCAGAGTTTGATAGATATCTCCTCAGATCGACGGATCCAGGCGGTGATTATCGCCTGGCTGTTTGGCTGCTTCATTGAGGGGGCAGCCGGGTTTGGGACGCCAGCGATTGTTTGCGTGCCGCTGCTGGTGGCGGTGGGTTTTCCGCCAATGGCGGCGGTGCTGATGGCGCTGATTATTCAAAGCACGCCCTCTACCTTTGGCGCAGTGGGGACGCCGGTGGTGGTGGGGATCCAGGCTGGCATCAGCAATTCGCCTGTGGTGGAGGCCGCTCTGCAGGCCACCTCCCAGTCCCTGCCAGAGCTGCTGCGATCGGTAACTACCCAGGCGGCGCTGATCCACATGGCGCTGGGCCTATTCCTGCCGCTGATTCTCTCGGCGGTGTTGACCCTGGGGTTTGGTTCGCGCCCCAGCCTGCGGTCCACTCTGTCGGAGTGGCGGTTTTTGCTGTTTTCCGGGGCGGCGTTTGTGGTGCCCTATGGGCTCACGGCGCTACTGCTCGGCCCCGAGTTCCCGACCCTAATGGGTGGCCTAGTCGGTCTATCACTGGTAATTACGGCGGTGCGCCGGGGGTGGTTTCCGGTGCAGCGGCCTTGGGATTTCCCTCACCCGGAGACCTGGCCCGAGAGTTGGTCCAGCCACCGCCGGGTGGAAGAGCCGCTGGTGACCAGCGCCCTGCCCGTTTGGCAAGCCTGGCTGCCCTACGGATTGATTGCCGCCCTGCTACTGATCACTCGGGTCGACTTTTTGCCCTTCAAGGGCTGGCTGCGGCAGGTGGCCATCAGCTGGCCTGCCGTGCTGGGGACCCCGGTTGAGATCCGCTCTACGCCGCTGTACCTGCCGCCGACGGTATTTGTGGTGGTGGTGCTAATTACGATTTGGATCTACCGTATGCCTGGGAAAAAGGTTGCTGCTGCCCTGGGTCGCTCTGGTCGCCAGCTACTATCAGCCATCGTGCCTCTCACGGCGGCGATCGCCATGGCGCAGTTGTTTACAGGCACCGACCTCAACCAGGCGGGGTTGCCCAGTATGCCGCTGTACCTGGCCAACCAAGCGGCCCAATTTGCCGGGGGGCTGTGGCCCCTATTCGCCCCCCTGATTGGCTCCATTGGGGCCTTCATCTCCGGCAGCACCACCCTGAGTAACCTAATGTTTTCGCTGTTCCAGTTTGGCGTCGCCCAGCAGAGCGGCATCCCTGAATCGCTGGTGCTGGCCCTGCAGACGGTGGGGGCCTCGGCGGGCAATATCATCTGCGT
>JBCCAG010000351.1:0-4697 GCA_039814955.1 Cyanobacteria bacterium P01_A01_bin.135 | reverse complement strand
GCAGTGGCACAATTACCCGAGATGCTGCTTTAACTTGGGGGCTGTCTGGTCCGATGCTGCGGGCCTCTGGGGTGCAGTGGGACTTGCGCAAAGTAGACCGATACGAGCACTACCACGAGCTGGATTGGCAGGTGCAGTGGCACACTGAGGGAGACTGCTTCGCCCGCTACCTGGTGCGCATGGGCGAGATGCGCGAGTCCGTCAAGATGATTCAGCAGGCGATCGCCCGGCTTCCCGGTGGCCCCTATGAGGCCCTGGAAGCGCAGCGGATGAGCAGCGGGCCCAAGTCGAGCTGGGGTGAGTTTGACTACCAGTTTCTGGCCAAGAAAATCGCGCCCACCTTCAAGATTCCCGATGGAGAGACCTACACCCGTGTGGAGAGCGGTAAAGGCGAGCTGGGCATCTACCTGATTGGCAACGACAAGGGGTTCCCCTGGCGCTGGAAAATTCGCTCCGCTGACTTTAACAACCTACAGGTGTTGCCCTACCTGCTTAAGGGGGTGAAGGTTGCCGATATTATGGTCATCTTAGGCAGCATCGACATCATTATGGGATCGGTTGATCGCTGAAGTCTTCCCTATGACTGCGCTTTTTGGCGCAAATGTCAGCCAAAATTCAGATTTTTACCCTTGAAAAACCAGGTAGTTTTTAGATATGCCGCTATCGCTATCCTGGTTCCCAGTAGTCCGCCATTTGGCTCCGCAATGCTTAGCTAAGCGCCAATATCTCAAGCCGCGCGGCTCCGTTTATAACCATCAAAATAGCCATAGAGACAGCGCGATGACGACTCATCTCCCACCGCCAGATGTCAGGCAGGTAGCCCTTATCCTCGGGTTGACCCACCTGCACCCCGGAACTGATGGGCAATGGCAAGCCCGCGATCGCTACGATAACGAGTTCACCATCGCCCCCTCCCTAGTTGAGGCGACGCTGGGCCAGTGCGAGCTCACCAGCGTGGCATCGGCCCAACCCTTTGACCAAGCGGTCTAGGGCCGCTCGTCAGTCCAGCCTATCGCTCCAGTTGACAGATCAGGCCGCCTGCCTGGTTGCCATAGGCTACTGTCGGATCGGTGAGCGAAATTGGCAAAGACGACACCTTCCAGATTTCGTCGCAGTATTCCTGAATGGAGCGGTCCGACGAGAATTTGCCCATCCGCACCGAATTGAGAATCGACATCCGCGTCCAGCGATCGCTATCCCGGTAAGCCTGTCCCACTAGCCGCTGGCAGTCTACATAGGGTTGGTAGTCGGCCAGTAGGGCAAACGGATCCTGGTGCAGCAGCTTATCCACCAAGGGCTTAAACAGGTCGGCGTCTCCCCGGGAGAAGTGGCCCGAGCTGATTAGGTCCAGAGCATCTTTGAGCACCGAGTTACCCTGGTAGTAATCCCAAGGTCGGTAGCCCTCCGCCTTCAGCGCCTGAATCTCGGGGGCCGTGCGGCCAAACAGGAAGAAGTTCTTCGCCCCCACAGCCTCACGGATTTCCACGTTGGCCCCGTCCAGAGTGCCGATGGTCAGCGCCCCATTCATGGCAAACTTCATATTGCCGGTGCCCGAGGCCTCATAGCCCGCCGTGGAAATCTGCTCCGATAGGTCTGAGGCCGGGTAGATCTTTTGGCTGTTGGTGACGTTGTAGTTGGGCAAAAACACCACCCGCATCTGGTTGCGCAGGTCGGGGTCCTTGTTCACCATTTCCCCAATGCCGGTAATCAGGCGAATCATCAGCTTGGCCATGTGATAACCCGGAGCTGCCTTGCCGCTAAAGATGAAGGTGCGGGGAGTGATCTGCAGGGCCGGGTTCTGCTTGAGCTGGCTGTACAGCGTCACGATGTGCAGCGCGTTCAGGTGCTGCCGCTTATATTCGTGGATCCGCTTCACCTGCACGTCGAATAGGGAGGCCGGGTCTACCAGCACGCCGGTTCGCCGGTGGATGTGGCCCGCCAGGTCTCGCTTCACGTCCTGCTTGATCTGCCGCCACTCCT
This sequence comes from Cyanobacteria bacterium P01_A01_bin.135, assembly GCA_039814955.1. Taxonomy (GTDB): domain Bacteria; phylum Cyanobacteriota; class Cyanobacteriia; order CAKZMO01; family CAKZMO01; genus JBCCAG01. The sequence continues at coordinate 2,717 of JBCCAG010000351.1, read as the reverse complement.
GCCGGAAGCTGGCGTCTTCCACCAGGGGCTCTAGCTGCTGCAGCTGGTCTAGGTGCTTCACCCAGCCGTCGCCGATGTGGCGGGTGGCCAGTTCGGTCAACCGAGGATTGCTGAGCACGATCCAGCGGCGGGGGGTGACGCCATTGGTCATATTGCAGAACCGCTCGGGGAATAGATCGTAGAAGTCCTTGAGCACCGTCTGCTTCAGCAGCTCGCTGTGCAGCGCCGCTACGCCATTAATGGTGTGGCTGCTGACGCAGGCTAGATTTGCCATTCGCACATAGCGATCGCCGCTCTCGTCAATCAGCGACAGCCGCTGTAGCCGCGCTGGGTCCTTCGGGAAGGCCATCCGCACCACCTCTAGGAAGCGGCTGTTAATTTCGTAGATGATCTCCAGGTGGCGCGGCAGCAGCCGGCCAAACAGGCTGATGGGCCACTTCTCCAGCGCCTCGGGCATCAGGGTGTGGTTGGTGTAGGCCATGGACTTTTGGGTCACTGCCCAGGCCGCATCCCAGATCATGCCGTACTCATCGAGCAGCAGGCGCATTAGCTCTACCGCGGCGATCGCCGGGTGGGTATCGTTGAGCTGGATGGCGAATTTTTCGTGGAACCGCTCCGGCGGGATGTTCTGGCCCTTGAGGATGCGGAACATGTCTTTGAGGGAGCAGGAGACGAAGAAATGCTGCTGCTCTAGCCGCAGTTGCTTGCCCGCTGCCGTCTCGTCATTGGGGTAGAGCACCTTGGTGACGTTCTCTGAGGAGACCTTTTCCTCCACCGCACCATAGTAGTTGCCCTGGTTGAACACCGCGAAATCAAACGACTCCACCGCCTCCGCTTTCCACAGCCGCAAGGTGTTGGCCGTATTTACTTGGTAGCCCAAAATCGGCGTGTCGTAGGGGACGCCCATCACCTCCCGCTCCGGTACCCAGCGCACCTGGTACTGGCCCTGCTTATCGGTGTGGGACTCCACATAGCCGCCAAATTGCACTGCTTGAGCCCACTCCGGACGGGCCACCTCCCAGGGGTTGCCGTAGCGCAGCCACTTATCCGTGCGCTCCACCTGCCAGCCGTCTTTGATTTCCTGCTGAAAGATGCCAAATTCGTAGCGGATGCCGTAGCCTAACGAGGGCACCTCTAGAGATGCCATGGAGTCCAGGTAACAGGCCGCCAAGCGCCCCAAGCCGCCGTTGCCTAACCCTGGCTCTACTTCCTGGGCCAGCAGCTGGTCAAAGTCCAAGCCCAGCTCCTCCATCGCCTGCTTCACCGGCTCGTAGATGCCCATATTCACCAGGTTGTTGCCCAGGTGCGGCCCCATCAAGAACTCAGCAGACAGATAGCACACCGTCCGCGCCCCCTGTTGGGTGTAGCTCGCCGCCGTGCTATTCCATCGCTGCAGCATGCGATCGCGCACTAAGTAGGCCAGCGCCATGTAGTAGTCATGCTGGGTCGCCAGAGCCACAGGCTTACCCTGCACAAAGAATAGATTATCGAGAAACGAGCGCTTAATCGCGGCAACGCTAATACCGGTGCGGTCTCGATCATCGCTGCTGAAGCCAGTCGTCAAGGCAGATTGGTCGGCATCCATAGGAATTATGTATCGATGGTGAATTGCTCCTATTAGCAATTAGTTCACAGATTTCGCTGATCCCCTGTTAAACAAAATACAAATTTAGTACACCTTAAGGGCCTTAACATTTGACGCGGTCCCGCTGCGTTGGCCGCTGCGCCCTCAGCCGCGTAATGTACAGCTGCGCTAATGCCCCTGTGCTTCTGTCAAAGCGTCCACGTAACGGCAAGTCCCCTACACTAAAGAGCCACCCTCTGTAGCCCTGCCGCTTCAGGCGCGAAGCCCTTGGGGAACTGGGTGTAGGCATCATAATCTGCGGCCGTCAGCTGCGTCGCCGTCAAGTTGGCTTCTCGTAGGTCTACGCCCAATAGGCTAGCGCCCCGCAGATCAGCCTGGCTTAAATTAGCCCCCTGCAGATACGCGCCGCTCAAATCTGCCCCCTTGAGGCTCGCTGCCGTCAGGTTCACCTCGCTGAGGTCGGCGGCCTCTAGGTTGGCTCCCATCAGCAGCGCCCCCTGTAAATTCGCCCCGCTGAGGTTTACTTCCGCGAGCGCCGCCCCCCGCAGGTTAGCGCCTGAAAAATCTCGTTGCCCTGCCGCGTACTGCGCCAGTAGGGCTTCTGGGGTAGGAACCGCTGGGTTTTTCATAAGGGCTCAGTTCTCCATCACCGCAAGGATTATACAGCGCCACGCCAAACCTTGAGGCCAAAAAAACGGCCCCAGCTAAATAGCTAGGGCCGCGCCTTATCTAAGCGGTACTCAAGGCATCAACTGTCAGGTCAGCTTCCTTCCAGTGGGGGCTTTTTTAGGAATCCTTCCAGTGCAGTCGACAATCAATAGCTTCAGTTCCTCTCAGAAGAATTTCGGATACAGTTTTGTGTCCATCGTCTTACTGGTCTGATGACGGTCATCACAGAACCGCACATCGCTGTAAGCGTCTAAGTGGCTAACCACAAATAAACGACGCTCTCAGGGAGTTCGCCCCCCGCTTATTTGTAGCCTTCTACTTATGACGGGCAATCAATCAACTCGGTTTAAGGTTTGCCGCTTTCGGTAAGCGGTGGCGGCGTTAACCCACGAACACCCCGGTAGCTTACCCCACAGACCTTGGGCAGTTCCAGACGTGAACCCCATGCTAGTTCGGCATAGGG
>JBCCAG010000161.1:0-6820 GCA_039814955.1 Cyanobacteria bacterium P01_A01_bin.135 | reverse complement strand
GACCCCATGCCCGCCTACTCCATTGGCCTAGTTCCCTTCGTGGAAACGGTGCACGACCGGCTGACAGTGGAAGTGCGGCGGGGCTGTACCCGAGGCTGTCGCTTCTGCCAGCCGGGAATGCTCACCCGCCCGGCCCGGGACGTGGCCCCAGAAGAGGTAGTGGATACGATTGAGGCAGGTATTCGGGAAACGGGCTTTAACGAGCTATCTCTCTTATCTTTGAGCTGCTCCGACTACCTGGCCCTACCCGCCGTTGGTCTGGAGATTCGCAACCGGCTGAAGCACGACAACATCGCCCTCTCCTTGCCCAGCCAGCGGGTGGACCGATTTGATGAGAACATCGCCAATGTAGTGGGGGGCACCCGCAAAAGCAGCCTTACCTTTGCCCCTGAGGCAGGCACCCAGCGCATGCGGGACATCATCAACAAAGGCTTGACTAATGAAGAGCTGCTGCGGGGGGTGCAGACTGCCTACGAGCAGGGCTGGAGCCGGGTAAAGCTGTATTTTATGATTGGGCTGCCGGGGGAGACGGACGCCGACGTGCTGGGCATCGCCGAAACCCTGCGCTGGCTACAGCGCACCTGCCGGCAGCCGGGGCGTAAACCCCTGGGCTTTACGGTGACCATCTCTAACTTCACCCCTAAACCCCACACCCCTTTCCAATGGCATTCGGTGTCCACTACTGAGTTCAAGCGCAAGCAAGCGCTGCTGCGGGAGGCGTTTCGCGGCATTCGCAACCTGAAGGCCAACTTCACCGACGTGCGCATCTCAGCCATGGAGGACTTTGTGGGCCGTGGCGATCGCCGCCTAGCCCCTGTGGTGAAGCGGGCCTGGGAGCTAGGAGCAGGTATGGACGCCTGGTGGGAGAACCTGGACCGGGCCTTTGGGGCCTGGGTACAGGCGATTGAAGAATCGGGCCTGGGCTGGAAGTACCGCCAGGTAGAGCAGGGGGAGTGGAACCTATTTCAGCAAGACAGCACCGAGTTTACTGGCTCCCAACCTGAAGCCGACGCCGAGGCCCGGCTCAAAGCCCTCCTAGATGCCCCTCTACCTTGGGACCACTTGGATACCGGTATTGACAAGCAGTGGCTGCAGGATGACCTACGCCGCGCTTTAGACGCCGCTACCGTCCCCGACTGTGCCTTTGAGGGTTGCTCCCACTGCGGTATCTGTGGCCCTGACTTTGGCCACAATATTGTGGTGCCGCCGCCATCGATTCCGGCCCTTGATCCTCCCAACATTCCGAACACCCGTCAGCAGCGGCTGCGGGTTCATTTTGGCAAGCTGGGCGAGGCGGCCCTGATGAGCCACTTGGACCTAATTCGCCTATTCGATCGCGCCCTGCGCCGTGCCGCCTTGCCGGTTTCGTTTACGGGCGGCTATCATCCCGGCCCCCGTATTGCCCCCGCCAGCGCCCTGCCCCTAGGCATCACTAGTTCAGGCGAGCTGATGGATGTGGAGCTGCATCAGGCAATGGACCTAGAAAGTTTCCGGCAGCAGTTTGCTGCCCAGCTCCCGGCAGATCTGCCGCTCTACGGGGTGATAGACATTCCCTTGTCCCAGCCCTCGGCCACTAAGCAGCTTGATCGGGCCACCTACGATGTGACCCTCACCTGCTCAGGGGATGGCTTAGATGACCCGCGTGGGAGCCTTGACCCCAATGAAAGCTCCCGTGAGTGCCAGGGGCCCCCTGCTTGGGACAGGTGGGTTGAAGCGATCCTGGCCGCAGAGGACATTAGCATCGAGAAGACGACCAAGTCTGGTAAAACCCGCAGGGTGAACCTGCGGGCTAGTCTATACGGGTTATCGATTATTCCGGCTGATCGCGCGCTGCCCCGGCCCGCCTTCTGTGCGCCCGTCGACCAAAACAGCATCACGCTCCGCTATGTAGGCAGCTGCCGCAACGATGGCACCATGCTACAGCCAGCGCACCTGGTCAAGATGCTGGAGCGCGTCAGTCAGCACCAGGTTTCGCTGCTCCATGCCCACCGGCAGCAGCTTGCGCTTCTAAGCCCCTAACAAACGTCAACATTCCGGCAGCCACTCCCTTAAAGTAAGAGATTTTTACAGGAGTAGTGGCATTGCGTATTACCCGCGCTATAATGCTCCCCATGTAGGGGAACTTACTGACGCGACCAGCGACAGCTCGATAGAGTCGGCTGGGTGCTGCGGTCAGGAAGGCCTCCTCCGAAGGATTTTGACTTTTGCTGAATCGATATGGCTGAGTTCAGACCTGCTGTCTGAGCCCTACGCAGCTAAGCTGATTCACTGGGGTCGATGGGTAGCAGGTGGCCGTCCACGACGCTACCGCTGTGGCTGGTGTAGGTGAATAGCTAGGGGACCTTGGGAGATAGCGTCCACTTTCTTCTGGTTCATTGCACTACTCCTACAAGCCACAGAGCAAAAGCCACAAAGCAAAAGCCATAGCGCGCGAGAATTTTGTATTTTCGGAGTCACACTGTTTGAGAGAACCGCTGTCACGTTGTTTAGAGAACACCGCATTGGAAATTGCCAGCGACGCGAGTCATTTCCGGCGGGTCTATGAGGTTTTGAGGAAGTTGAATGCCTAAGCAAATCGTAATTGCTGAGCAGCACCGCATCGCTGCTGTTTTTGCCGAAGATAATATCCAGGAGCTGATCGTTGCCAAAGGCACCCACCAGGTCGGCGACATCTACGTTGGCACCGTGGAGAACGTATTGCCCAGTATTGACGCAGCTTTCGTCAATATTGGTGATGCCGACCGCAATGGCTTTATCCACGTCACGGATTTGGGTCCTATCCGCCTCAAGCGAGCAGCGGCCTCGATCACCGAGCTGCTAGCCCCCCAGCAGAAAGTGCTGGTGCAAATCATGAAGGAGCCCACCGGCAACAAAGGGCCGAGGCTGACTGGCAACGTCAGTCTGCCGGGAAGGTACCTAGTGCTTATGCCCTTTGGGCGGGGTGTAAATCTGTCCCGGCGGATCCGCAATGAAGCGGAGCGTAACCGGCTACGGGCCCTCTCAATTCTGCTGAAGCCCGCCGGTATGGGGCTGCTGGTGCGCACCGAGGCAGAGGGTGTGCCGGAAGAGGCAATCATCGAAGACCTAGAGGCCCTGCAGCAGCAGTGGGAGACGGTGCAGCAAGAGGCGGCCAACACAAAGCCCCCTAGCTTGCTCAACCGCGATGACGACTTTGTGCAGCGGGTGCTGCGAGACGTCTACAGCTCAGATGTGAACCGGATTGTTGCAGATTCCCAGCCCGGCCTCAAGCGGGTCAAGCAGCACCTCACTACCTGGAATGGGGGGCGATCGCCTCAGGGTGTGCTCATCGACCATCACAGCGATCGCGTTCCTATTCTGGAGTTTTTCCGGGTCAACGCCGCCATCCGGGAGTCCCTCAAACCTAGAGTGGACCTGCCGTCCGGCGGCTACATCATCATTGAACCCACCGAAGCGCTGACGGTGGTGGACGTCAACTCTGGCTCCTTTACGCGGTCTGCCACCTCCCGAGAAACCGTCCTGTGGACCAACTGCGAGGCGGCAACGGAAATTGCCCGCCAGCTGCGGCTGCGCAACCTGGCCGGGGTGATCATCGTCGATTTCATCGATATGGATTCGCGCCGCGACCAGCTGCAGGTGCTAGAAAATTTCAACCGAGCCTTAAAAGCCGACAAAGCTCGCCCCCAGATCGCCCAATTGTCTGAGCTGGGTCTCGTGGAGCTGACCCGCAAGCGTCAAGGGCAAAATATCTACGAGCTGTTTGGCAAGACCTGCTCTACCTGTGGTGGTCTGGGGCACCTAGTGCATCTGCCGGGAAGCAGCGAAGCGCCGACCAATTTGACCACAGAGTCATCCGAATCAACCGCCCCACCCCAGCAGCAGCGCATTATTACCGTCGGCGATGCCCGCGATGCGGCTAGTAATAATCGCGACAAAACCCTGATCAAGGCCAATGGCCAGGATACTGATACCCCTGAGCGCAGCGGTAGCCATCGGCGACGGCGGCGAGGAGAGACCGAATCGACTAACGGGAAGCCGGCTGCTCCAGCTGAAGCCAATGGCTCGCCGCCGGAGGTGGAGGAGAAGCGCAGCAACGGGACTAGCCGGTCTAGAAACCGTACTGAGCGAGGAGAGGGCCGCTCCCGGCGGGAGCGACCTTCGGAGCCGCCAGAGGTGGTGGTGGTCGAGATGACGCCCCAAGAGCAAGAAATGTATGCGCTGATGGGCATCTCGCCACTGGTTCTCTCTGCTGAAACCGTCAAAAACCCTAAAACCGCTATCGTCAGCGTGGCGAACCCCGGTGAACGCAGTCAGGTCGAGCAAACGATTAGGGCCGACGTGCTGCAGACTAGCGCGACCCCTACCAAGTCCAACGACGCGACCCGGGATGCCGCCGACAGCTCGAAGCCAAAGCCCACCCCTGTCGATAAAGGCAGCGACAGCCCCACTCCAGTTAAAGTCGTGGAAAGCCCGGCGGCTGTGTCCGACGATGCGACGAAGGACAGCGGTGAGAAACCCGAAGCTGATGCGGACAGCGGCAGCAAAAGCCGCACCCGACGGCGCCGGCGCCGCTCCTCTGCAGCCAACGAGTAGCGCGAAGGGCTGATACGCGCCGCTGTCCTATGGATCAACTCAAAGATCGCGGCGCCAAACCGCCCTTAATTATTGCTGGTGTCGATGAAGTGGGCCGGGGGGCGCTGTTTGGACCCGTCGTAGCGGCGGCAGTTATCCTATCCGCTCCCACCCAGCTTGCTTTAGCTCAGGCCGGGGTTACCGACAGCAAAGCTCTGACTGTGGAACGGCGCGCTGCGCTTTACGGACAGATCTGCGCCATGGGCACCTGCGCCATCGGCCTTGCCTCGGCGGCGGAGATTGACCAGATCAACATTCTGCAGGCATCATTGCTGGCCATGAGGCGGGCCGTCGCTCGCCTCACTCTACAGCCCACCTACTGCCTGGTGGATGGTAACCAGCAGATTCCAGGCCTTAATCTCCCCCAGAAAACAATGGTGAAGGGCGATCGCCGGTCGCTCGTCATTGCCGCCGCCAGCATTGTGGCCAAGGTATGGCGCGATCGGCTGATTGTCCGGCTTGCGGCCAAGTATCCCGACTATGATCTGGCCTCAAACAAGGGATACGGTACTCCCAGGCACAAAGCGGGGCTAAAGACCAACGGTTTGACCCGCTACCATCGGCTCTCATTTAGTACCTGCAGAGCGGCCCTGTCTAGCCGCGCTAACGCTGAAAGACAGGGCCGTCTGTTTTAGGTTCACTTTCAGGCCACTTCAGAAGTCAGATGTCTGCTTGAACATCTAACTTCCATCACAAGCCCTACCGCTTCTTCGCAAGCTTTTTAGAAAGCTTGCGAAGGCGAATAGATTCTGGCGTGATCTCCACGAGCTCATCGGAGCCGATGTACTCCAGAGCTCGCTCTAGGCTCATATCTACCGGCGTTTGCAGCTGGACGAGCTCATCACCTGTAGCTGAGCGGTGGTTGGTAAGCTGCTTTGTCTTGCAGACGTTGAGCTCTAAGTCCTGGGGCCGGTTATTCTCCCCAATGATCATGCCCTTGTAGACCTTAGTTCCCGGCTCAATGAAGAAGGAGCCACGATCTTCCGCATTCTTGAGGGCATAGAAGGTGGCCACACCCTCCTCAAAGGAGATCAACACCCCATTGCGGCGAGTCTCCAGCTCACCCAGCATTGGCCGGTAGTCTTGGAAGCTGTGGTTCATGATTCCGTCACCTCGGGTGAGGCGCATGAAGTCCCCCCGAAAGCCAATCAGTCCCCGCGCTGGGATCGTGAACTCGAGCTGCGTGCGGCCGTTGCCGCCGGCCATCATGTTCTGCATTTCCCCTTTGCGCTGCCCGAGCCGCTCGATGCAGCTGCCCACCGCTTCGTCGGGGACATCCATCACCAACTGCTCGTAGGGCTCACAGGGCTGACCATTGATCTCGCGGAAAATCACCTGGGGCTGAGACACCTGAAACTCGTAGCCCTCCCGGCGCATGGTCTCAATCAAGATACCTAAGTGCAGCTCCCCGCGACCGGAAACCGCAAACTTATCCGGGGTATCAGTGGGCTCGACCCGCAGGGCGACGTTAGTCTCTAGCTCCCGCTCTAGGCGATCGCGAATCTGGCGGGAGGTGACAAAGTCCCCTTCTTGACCGGCAAAGGGGGAGTCATTGACACAGAAGGTCATCTGTAGGGTCGGCTCATCCACATCGATTAGCGGCAGAGCCTGAGGATTGTCGGGGCAGGTGATGGTTTCGCCAATGTTGGCGTCCGCAAAACCCGCGACTGCCACCAAATGACCGGCCTCAGATTCGGGAATCTCAATGCGGCGCAGCCCTTCAAAGCCCAGCAGCTTCGAGATCTTGGCCTTGGTCGTAGTGCCGTCTGCCTTAATCAGCGCTGCTTGCTGCCCAGCGGAAATGCGGCCATTGTGAATGCGGCCAATAATGATGCGACCTAAGTAGTCTGAGTAGTCTAGGGTGGTCACCTGAAGCTGCAGCGGCTTCTCGGGATCGCCCACCGGCGGGGGAACATGGTTGACGATCGCCTCAAACAGCGGAGCCATGTCCTGGCCCTCGCCGTCTAGATCCACCTTGGCGTAGCCCTCTAGCCCTGACGCGAACAGGTAGGGGAACTCACATTGGTCGTCGTCCGCCCCTAGCTCCAGGAACAAGTCCAGCACCTTGTCAATCGCCCCGTAGGGATCTGCCTGAGGCCGGTCAATCTTATTAACCACCACAATAGGACGTAGCCCCTTCTCCAAGGCCTTCTTGAGCACGAAGCGCGTCTGGGGCATGGGGCCCTCGTTAGCATCCACAATTAGAACG
>JBCCAG010000541.1:0-3439 GCA_039814955.1 Cyanobacteria bacterium P01_A01_bin.135 | reverse complement strand
TTTCCATGCTCAACACCACCGCTCCCCAGGCCCGCCCGCAAACCTACAACGGCGTCTTTATTCTGGTGATCATCAATTTGGTCATCTACCTGCTAGATCACCCCCTGGGCCTGCCCCTCCAAGGACTGTACCTCAACCACGTCAGCCCCCAGTGGTATCAGTTTGTCACCGCCACCTTCTGCCACGCTAACTGGGCCCACCTGTCTGGCAACCTATTTATGCTCTATGTGTTTGGCCGCTTGGTGGAAGATGAAGAGGGGCTGTTGGGGGTGGTCAGCAGCTATCTAATTACCGGTGTTGCCGCCAATCTATTGAGCTGGCTGCTCCAGCCCACTGGTATCGTCTCCTTGGGCGCTTCAGGCGCTGTATTTGGCCTGTTTGCTGTCAGCGTCCTAATTCGGCTGCAGTGGAGCTGGCGGCGCTGGGTGGAGGTGCTCATCCTAGGGCAGTTCGTGGTCTCCCAAGTTTTGGGAGAGATTCAGCAAGTGGGGGTCGCCGACGGCGTCAATCGCATTGCCCACTTGGGCGGGGCCGTGGCGGGGGTGATTCTCATCGTTGGACTACAGCGCCTAGTCGCTAAATTCGATGCAGCGTAAAGCACCCGTCTATGCAGTAATGTAGTGCCAGGGTTGCTTATAGCTCGCTATGGCCAGATATTTGGCCGGCAGTGGCGACAGCAGCCAAACCTTACAATGGGGAGAAATGCAGCCGTGTGGCAAGCGAGTCATTTACTATGGCTAGTGGCCGGCGTCCTGGGGCTTCTACTGGGAGTAACCACAGGAAAGCTAGTGATTGCAGCGCTGGGGCTGGCCGCAGTGATTACCTCCATCGTGGCCTTGACGGTCTTTTCTCTAGTGCTGCAGGTGATTATCTGGGCCATTCTGGCGACGGTGCTGGCGATTGAGCTAAAGGACCTAGCCCCTGCCCCCGTTAAGAAAGATGTGCGACCTCCCCCTCACGGGAAGGTGCTCCGCCCCATCTATCCAGGTCAGACCGGGGAGGTTGCCTATCAGGGCACCACTTGGAAGGCGCGCTGCCAGGTTCCAGACGCGGTACTGGAGATGGAGCAGCCCGTGCAAATCGTGGGCCGCGAGGGCAATACTCTCTGGGTGATGCCTAGGGATGGAGAGACCCCGGTTCCGTGACGGTCGTTGCTGTGGGTTTGGGTTAACTGATCGAGCCAGCGCTATAGTAGAGCTATCTTGCAAGGAGTTGAGCGATTATGGAAGCGCTTGCTATCCTACTTTTTCTCGCCATTGGGTATATTGTCGGGTCCATTCGGGTGATCAATGAGGGATACGAAGCGATTGTGGAGCGCTTGGGGCGCTATCGCTGCAAGCTGTCGCCGGGGCTCAACTTCATCGTGCCGCTGCTCGACCAGATTGTCTGGGTTGCCACGACGCGGGAGCAAATTTTAGACATCGATCCCCAGGATGCCTTCACCTCAGATAACGTCAACCTGCAAATTGATGCGGTAGTCTACTGGCGAATTCTAGAGGTGCAGCAGACCTACTACACCATTGAAGATGTTGAGGAAGCGCTGCGTAACTTGGTGGTGACTACCCTACGCTCGCTGGTGGGCAAGATGAAGCTGGAGGAAACCTACTCTAACCGCCAGGAGACCAACCGAATTTTGCTGGAAGAGCTGGACGACGCCACCGCCACCTGGGGGGTGAAGGTGATTCGGGTTGAGGTGCAGAACATCAATCTACCCGAGACGATTCAAAAATCCCTGGAGAAGGAGCGGGCGGCGGAGAGTCAAAAGCGGGCGGCGGTACTGGAAGCTGAGGGTAAGCGGCAGGCGGCGATCGCTGAAGCCCAGGCCACCGTGGAATCTGCCAGGCTGATTGTTGAGCAACTGCAGGGGAAAGTAGACCCCAAGGCAGTGCTCAAATACCTGATTGAGCAGCGGCGCGTGGACGCGAATTACCAGCTCGGAAAGAGCAATAACTCCAAGATTATCTTTATGGATCCGAAGGGCTTTGATGAGGCTACGGCTGAGCTGATTAGCGATGGCCAGGACCGTCCCGCAGAGTAGGGCCACTACACCTGCGTCACCTGCACAGGGCGGATATCCACGTCCCGATCAAACAGAACCCGTGGACGCAGCAAAATCGCTAGGATTAGCCACAGCGACCGGAGCTCGCCAGGGGCACAGCGGCTGCGCCACTGACCCGGACGGCAGAACAGCAGCGCGACCAACTGCCGCTCTGAGGGCAGCGGCGGCTGCTCAAAGCTGATGCGCACCAAGGGAAGCTCCCCTGGGGCCATTCGGACTACCTTCCCTGTGAGCTGGATGCTCTCATCCATTAGCTCAACGGTAACCGGAGCCTCGCTCAATTCCGCAGTGGGGGCTGTCGTCAGGGCAAACTCACCGCCCCGCTCCGAGAGCATGGTGCTGTAGCCCCAGTAAGTCGTTGTGGCTTGATCAGGGGTCTGTACCGAAAGCTTGACAATCCGGCGCAGATCAAACCATTCTCGGTTATCTGGGTTGGGGGCATCTAGCAAAATCAGCAGGGCAATGCCGATCATCATCAGGTTGTAGGCGCTCCAGATCCAGCCGAGGGCCATGCCGCGCAGATGGGCAGCTCCGCCCCACTCATCCATCATCAGGGAATTCCCTAGATTTATCCACAGGCTAACGGCGGTGAGGCCAAAGGCCACCACCAGCGGCCAGGCCAGATCCCAGTTAAATCGGTAGCGATCGCTGACGGTCCCCTTCGGCGTCACCTGAAATCCCCGACCAAAGGGGCGCACCATCACCCGCAGCACCGTCAGAGCCAGGGGGAAAGCCAGCACCAGGGAGTAGACATCTGACAGCAGGGCCGAGCGGGAGCGGTAATTGAGCCAGGAGAACGTGGCCAACTGCACCAGGTAGTAGGGCAAGAAAAAATACAGAATGCCGTTGTCTTCGATGGCCAGTGGCGTCACCCCAAACGCGTAGGCCAGCGGCATCAGCAAGAACCCCACGCGGGCGATACTGCTGAACCAGTGCAGCAGCCCCTCAAAGTAGGCCAGTCGCTGCATAAAGCTGAGGCCGGGAATGGTTAGCGGGTTAGCGCTGATGAAGAAGGACTGCAGGGTCCCTTGGGCCCAGCGAACTCGCTGCACAGCATGGGAGGCGATATTCTCGGCGGCCAGTCCAGCGCTGAGCTTCTCGCTTAGGTAGATAAGCCGGTAGCCTTTAGCGGTGAGGCGGATGCCGGTGAAAAAGTCCTCGCTCACTGCCTCGGTGACAAAGCCACCCACCGATTCCAGTGCCGTCCGCCGCACCACGAAGGAGGTGCCAGCGCAGACCACTCCCCCGGCTCCGTCCCGCACCCGCTGAATCTGCCGGTAGAATACCTCCTCCTCCGGCGTTAGCACATCCTCCATGCCTAAGTTGCGGGCAATGGGGTCGGGGTTATAGAAGCTCTGGGGCGTTTGCACCAAGGCAACG
>JBCCAG010000892.1:0-1794 GCA_039814955.1 Cyanobacteria bacterium P01_A01_bin.135 | reverse complement strand
CTGCGCGACCACCCGGCCCAGCAGTGGGGCAACCCCGGTAAGCTGATCAAGCGGCAGCAGCGGATTGCAAAAATCGAGGCAGAAATCAGCGATCGCCGCCAGAAGCTAGCTAAAAAGAGCCACCACTACTGGCAGGATTTTTTGAATTTGATCTCCATCCTGCGCCATTTTGACTGCTTGGAGGAAGTGGAGCCTACCCGCCTCGGGCAAGCAGCGGCGGCCATTCGCGGCGATAACGAGCTGTGGCTGGGGCTGGCAGTGATGTCCGGCGAGTTTGACGAACTAGCCCCCCACCACCTAGCCGCCTGCTGCGCCGCCCTGGTGACCGAAACCCTGCGCCCCGATACCTGGATCAGCTACCGCGCCTCCCCGGATGTGGAATGCGCCCTCAACGGCTTGCGGAGCCTACGGCGGCAGATTTTTCAGGTGCAGCGCCGCCGCCAGGTAGCCCTACCGGTATGGCTGGAGTACGACATCGTGGGCTTGGTGGAGCAGTGGGCCCTAGAGACGGAATGGACGGAGCTGTGTGCCAATACCAGCTTGGATGAGGGGGATATTGTGCGGCTGCTGCGGCGCACTCTAGACTTATTGTCTCAGCTCCCCCATGTGCCCCATCTGCCGGAGGCCATGAAGCGGAGCGCTAGCTGGGCGGTGCGACTGTTGAACCGCTTTCCTACTGATGAGGGTAAAGGGGCGGCGGGTAACGCCGCTCTAGATGAGGCGGATGACGACGAAGAGGCGGCCATGGATGATGCCGCTGATGATGCCCCTGATGAAAGTGAAGAGGACGAGGCAGACCCTGAGGACGCTCAAATTTGATTTTAAAAAAGTCCGCCCAAACTGGCTACTCCAATTTGTATATAGGTATGTGGAATTGACGAACAATCTCTTGACCCTCTGGAGAGACCATGTAATCGATGAAGTCTATCACCTTTTGAAAAGTCTGCTGAGGGGCAACAACGTACAGCTCTCGCATTAAAGGATAGATATTGCCAACGGTTGTTTCAGCGTTGGGGGGAATGTTATCTATTCGAAGGATCTTCACGCTGGAATCATTAATGACGTGGTTGAGGCTGGCATAGTAAATTCCATATTCACCCATTTTCTGCAAAACGGACGTTGTCTCATCTTGCTCCCACGTTGTAAAGCTTAAACCACCCTCTCCCGAGTTTTGCGACTCTCGGCAAAAATCGTTTTCACCCAAGACTATCTCTTTGAAGACCTGTTGAGTTCCGCTACTGGGATGACGATTGTAGACATCAATGCCGTTTGCGCCTTCATCCCAAGCCGGGTCAATCTCTTTCCAGCTATTGACCTGACAGGTATAGATTTTCTCTAGTTCTGCGCGAGTTATGCTTGTGAGTGGGTTATCTCGATGCACAACAACAGCAATGGCGTCCCTGGCAATGGGAACAGCATTTAGCCCATAGGGATCAGAGCGCCTAAGCGCACGGGAGCTGATGGACATATCAAGGCTGCCGTCTGCGACTTGCCTAATACCTTGATCTGAACCTTGAGGAATTTGATCGTCTTCTCCATATGTCAACAAGTCAGGCCGCTGTTTTTGAACTTCGCGCATCATTGAAACAGCGGAAACGCTGCCGCCACTCTTGATTTCACCAAGGGTCTCGGCAGCTCCTAGTTGAAATAAGCTTGACAGATTGCTGGGTGGATTTTGCAACTGGTCTTCGACAGTTTCGGGTTCCACCACAACAGGATATATTTCTTCGCCAACGGACCTAGCGACATACCACCAGTAGGTAAGCAGGAATACGCCGACCGCAGGTAGAACTG
>JBCCAG010000353.1:0-4685 GCA_039814955.1 Cyanobacteria bacterium P01_A01_bin.135 | reverse complement strand
GAGACAAAAGCGGTTTAGGGCTTCTAGCACGGGGTGGTAGGCTTCCCCCATGCCGTATTTTTCAATACACTGACCCCAGGCAACAGAGCAGTCTGGGCGATTAGCCACTTGGTCTGAAAATCTTTCGAGCAGGGTTGTTTTGCCAATCCCGGCTTCCCCAGTGAGGAAGACGAGCTGCCGCTTTCCGATGGCGGCCAGCTGTAGATGGCCCTGCAGCGTTTCGAGCTCTTGCCCCCGGCCCGCGAAGAATGGGTTCTTTGGGTCAGCGTTTTGCTTTTGCTCGGGTGTTGTGGCGGTGGATTCAGCGGGGACGGGTTCTCCGGCCACCGTTTCAGTCACATCAAGCACCTGTCCAATCCAGCGGTAGCCCCGGCGATGCACGGTTTGAATGTAGCGGGGGTTTTTGGTGCTGTCGCCCAGGGCGCGCCGCAGATCGCGAATGATAGAGGTGAGAGCGTATTCACTGACGCTTTCGTTGGCCCAGACTGAACTCAAGAGGGCATCTTTTGTGGCGATCGCCCCGGCATGGGCCACCAGGTACTCAACGACGGCCATGGCCTTGGGTGTCAACGGAATGGCGACGGCCTGCTGCCAAAGGCAGGCATTTGCTCGGTCAAGTCTCAGCGCCTCCGCCATTGAGTAATCCTACTTATCCTTTCGGTACTATATGAGAGGAGGTTGGCCGTTTAATCGCGGAGTTCTCCAAAGCCGATTATAAATCTACACAAATATAAAATCTACACCTCATGCGAGTTGAAATCGCCACAGAGCAATGTATAACGGCGTGAAGCGCAGATTTAGGGCGCAGGGCCTCCGCCGCTTTCCCAAAACTTTCCCAAAACTTCGACAGGACTCGGCTGCTCGCCTTCTATAGACTGTCGGCACGTCATAGAGACAACGCATCTGTGGACATCACCGACAGAGGAATGACTCATGAAATCGGCTGCTCCATTTATAGAAGGTAAGGCCACAGCAGGTAGTTTATCTACCCGAGTTGTCGGCCCGATGGATACGGATATCTTTTGCATTTTTTTAGGCAGGGTGTGGAAAATGCGATCGCCTTGTTTTGCTAATGGCGATGCAGCCGATACAGAAGCTAGCAAGGGCGCGGTAGATGCTGTGCTGCCTACCAAGCTTGAGGGATCGCTCTTGAGAGGGCGTTTGAAAAGCCGTAGAAGCTCTGGCTTACCCCCTCTAGCTCCCCCTTGAAAAGGGGGAGAACCTGGACTTCCCCCCTTTCTAAGGGGGGACTGAGGGGGGTAAAGCAGGACGACAAAGCTCTAATTGATGCTTTTCAAACATCCCCTGAGAGGCTGACTCAATCATGCTGGTGCGATTAGGGGTTAGGCCAGCGACTGACGTCCACAGCCTGTCGAACTTGGCTACTCGCTCAGTTTTCTCTTTGCTTTCCCGCTGCCAATACACCATAGGTTTTTACGACGGCTATGCCCAAGGTTGTTTCAATTCACTCCTACCGCGGGGGAACCGGTAAATCTAACTTCACCGCTAATCTAGCGACGACTGTTGCCCTCCAAGGCCATCGCGTTGCCATCGTCGATACGGATTTACCCTCCCCTGGCATCCACAATCTGTTCTGCCTTGAGCCTGAGCAAGTTGAGAAAGCTTTGAATCACTACCTCTGGGGGGAAATCCCCATTGAGGCGGTTGCTTATGACGTCAGTGCCAACGTCGGCGTTAACAGTGGCATCAATGGCGGTGGGCAGCTCTTTTTGGTACCCTCTAGCGTCAAAGCCGACGATATTGCCCGCATCCTCAAGGATGGCTATGACGTCAAGCTCATGAACGATGGCTTTCGGCATTTGGTTAAGGCCCTGGAGCTGGACTATCTCTTCATCGATACCCATCCAGGTCTTTCAAAGGAGACTTTTTTATCCATTGCAATCTCCCATGTGCTGCTGCTCATTTTACGGCCCGATAAACAGGACTACCAGGGCACTGCCGTTACTGCAGATGTGGCAAGACAGCTCAGAGTACGCAAGATGCTGTTGACGATTAACAAGGTCTACAGCTCGCTCAATGTCGATGCCCTTAAGCAAAAAGTTGAAGAGACCTTTGGCGAAACCGTTGCTGGCATCTTTCCGCTCTCGGAGGACGTTGTGCAACTCGCCAGCGAAGGGGTGTTTTGCGTCAAGTATCCAGAACATTCGGTCAGCCATGAGTTTCAACGGGTTGCTAAAGAAATTGCGGAGGCCTAATTGCTATGTCTCACCTCGGAGATCTACAGTCCCTCGCAAATTCTATTACGGCAGTTACCTCGCCCTTTCGGACCTACTTGAATGACCTACATCAGCAGTATAAATCGATAAACGAAGGGGCGATCGCAGATTATATCCCTGAGCTGACCTTGGCAGATCCAAGCTGGTTTGGCATCTGCGTTGTCACAGCAGATGGCCGGGTGTTTGAGGTTGGCGACTGCAAGCAGCTCTTTACGATTCAGTCTATTTCTAAAGCGTTTGTGTTTGGCCTAGCGCTGGAAGCCCATGGCCGGGAGTATGTGAGCAGCAAGGTTGGCGTGGAGCCTACGGGCGAGGCCTTTAACGCCATTGTGCTGGATGAGGCCACCAATCGGCCCTACAACCCCATGGTCAATGCCGGTGCGATCGCCACCACGGACTTGATTACCGGCTATAGCTGCACCGAGCGCCTCAAGCGGCTGCTCGATATGTTCAAGCGCTACACCGGCCGTGACCACGACATCAACGTCCCGGTTTTTCTGTCCGAAAAGTCCACCGGCTACCGCAACCAGGCGATGGCCTACCTCATGCGCAACTTTGGCATGGTGAGCGACAGCATCGACCAGACCCTAGATCTTTACTTTCAGCAGTGCTCCATGATGGTGAACGCGAGGGATTTGGCCGTGATGTCGGCAACCCTTGCCAACGGCGGCAAAAATCCCGTGACCCAAGAGCAGGCCCTTGACGAGCGCTACGTGCAAGACGTCATCAGCCTCATGCTCACCTGCGGCATGTACGACGGCTCAGGGGAATGGGCCTACCGGATCGGGATCCCCGCCAAAAGCGGCGTCAGTGGGGGTATTACGGCCGTTGTTCCAGGCCAGCTTGGCATTGGCACCTTCTCCCCGCTCCTCGACGTGAAGGGCAACAGCCTACGCGGCATTAAAGTCTGCGAAGCCCTTTCAAAAGACTTTGGCTTGCACCTACTCAATGCTGCGCAGCCCGACAAGATTCTAGCGGACTGGCTCAATGGCAGTGGTCAAGCTGATCAGTGGTGATTAGTAACTAGTTGTCCCGTTTACGGTTTTTTCGATCGTTCCACTCAATTCTCATCTCATTAAGCACGTCATGAAACGGTATTTATCCTATCTCTTTCAGCTCACACTCAACCGCTCTTTGGCGATAGTCAGCGTTGGCGTTCTGCTAACGATGCTCCTTTGCCTCCCGTTAGCCTGGAGCGCCTGGTATATCTACGGCCAGTACAGCGCCCTCGTGGCCCAAGTCGCCCAGTCCGGAATCGAAATAGCACCGACCCAACTCCAGCAGAACCTGGGTGAGGTTAAGCAGCAGCTTCTGCTAACCAGCCTGATTTCGGGGGTAAGCTTACTGACGCTGCTGCCCATTTGGTGGGTCATCCTGCAGGCGCTGCAGCGCTATGTGAAGGCGACAGCTGCTTCAGAGAGCGCTCTAAGAACGGCCAAAACCCAGCTAGAAACGGTGCTCAATACCGTTCCTGCCAACATCTCCTGGGTGAACTCAGAAGGGGTGTTTATGGGGGTGAACCAATGCCTAGCCAGCAGTTTGGGGCTGACGCCGGAGGCCATTGTGGGCAAAACGGCAAGCACCCTGGACGGTAACGCGCAGCTAGCCCAGTTTTTAGAAGAGTTTCTCCTCAGCCCCAACGAGGTAGAAGACCGACGCATCGAAATTGAAATCAGAGGGGAAGCCCGCTGCTATTTAGTCGGCGTTCAAAAGTACCAGCAGGGCAAGGCAGCCGTCTCTTTTGGCCTCGACATTACGGAATGCCAGCAGGCCGAAGACGCGCTAAAAATCGCCGAAGAGAAGTATCGCAGCATCTTCGAAAATGCCCTGGAAGGCATTTTCCAGGCCTCCCGTGATGGCCGCTTCATTAGCGTGAACCCTGCCATGGCTAAAATCCATCACTACGACTCCGCTGATGAGATGATGGCCGCCATCGACAACATTGCGGAGCAGATTTACGTCGATCCAGAGCGGCATCAGGATTTTGTCAGGACCATTGAGGTCCAGGGCACGGTTGAGGCCTTTGAGTATCGCTCCCGGTGCAAGGACGGCAGCGTGATTTGGACTCAGGTGGACGCCCGGGCGGTGAGGGACAAGAATGATGAGATTTTGTACTACGAGGGCATTGTTCAAAACATCACTGAGCGCGTTTACCGCGAGGAGCAGCTGCGGCGCCAGCTCAAAGAGCTGCAGATTGAAATTGACCAGGAGAAACGGGAAGAAGAAGTGGTTACCCTCACGAACAGCAACTACTTTCAGGAGGTCAAGAAAGAGGTGTCTGACATTAATCTTGAGGAGTTCTGGACCTGATTTGGCCTGACTTACAACGTGAACAGCCCGCCTGGGCCTGACGGGCTTCTTGGCGATGCTGCCGCGCTTCGCCCTGGCCCAAAGCCTGCGCCGCTCGCAGAAGCCCTATGCCATGACCTGGGTGGCGGCGATCGCCCT
>JBCCAG010000325.1:0-4896 GCA_039814955.1 Cyanobacteria bacterium P01_A01_bin.135 | reverse complement strand
GGCCCATCTCGTAATCTAGGTCGTTGTGCTGAAATCGCCTAACTGGCTCTCCGCCAAGGCGATATAAAGCTGCGGCCCCATCGGCTGAGCCGATAAGTATCATTTGACCATCGGGGCTGAAGCTAACGCTGTGAACGGTATAACTGTGCTGCAGCGTTAGCAGCGGCTCAGGTGACATAGACTTTGACATGGTCTTTGGCATGGTCCTGAGCCGGCTAGCATTGGCTGAGTTTGTAAACGAGGGTAGCTTGGTCTGCAGGGAGAGCCCTTGCAGCAAGACGAGCGCTGCTACTGGGGCAAGTTTAGACAGCATTAAAATAGCACCTCACCTTAGACTCAGCGACTTCTGGTCGGTAGCTCATGTTCTCTTCAGTCGCGGCGGTCATACTGGTAAGCGTAGCCCACTCAAGCCTTAATCGATGCCAACTCGCCGTAAACTGCTCCGCCGGTTTGGCCTATTTGGCGGCGCGGTGATTGTGCCCGCCGCCTTCGCCGCTCTCCGACCCCAGTCTGCTAGGATTTCATCACCTAAGTCCCTGCCCCCGCAGCCCCTAACGCTCATCCCGCCCGCTGCCGCTGCCCTCAACCCCCACCGCGTCGTGGTCATCAGCACCACTGACCGGGCGGCGGGCGTCCGCCAAGCCATGGCGCTGCTGCAGCCGAGCAGCTTTAGCGGCAAGCGGGTTTTCATCAAGCCCAACTACAATACCGGCGACCCTGCCCCGGCGGCTACAGACCCCGCCGTGTTGGAGGCGGTGGTCCAAGAAATTCAAGCAGCAGGCCCCAGCGCCATTACTGTGGGCGATCGCTCGGGCATGGCTAGTACCCGCAGCGCCATGGGCCAGATGCAGGTGTTTTCCCTGGCGGAGCGCTACGGCTTTACGGCGATGGTATTTGACGAGCTGGGGCAGGGTAGCTGGCAGTACTTTCCGGCGGCGGGTACTAACTGGTCTCGGGGCTATGCGATCGCCAAGCCCGTACTGGATGCCGATGCGATTATTAGTCTCTGCTGCCTCAAAACCCACCGCTTCGGGGGGCACTTCACCCTGTCGCTGAAAAATACGATTGGCATGGTGGCCCGCTATGTCCCCGGCGACGGCCACGACTACATGCGGGAGCTGCACCGCTCGGGGAATCAGCGGCTGATGATCGCTGAGGTCAACCAGGCCTACCGGCCGGCGATGGTGCTGGTTGATGGGGTGGACGCCTTTGTCGGGGGCGGGCCGGAGCAGGGGCAGCGGGTGCGGGCCGGGATGATGCTGGCGGGCACCGACCGAATTGCGGTGGACGCGGTGGGCATCGCAGCGCTGCGGATGCTGGGAACTACCCAAGTTGTGAGCAGCGGTTCCATATGGGGTCAGGCCCAGATTCGCCGGGCGGCGGACTTAGGGCTCGGGGCCGTGGGGCCAGAGCAGATTGAGCTCGTTACCGGGGATGCAGAGGGCGATCGCCTGGTTGAACGGATCAGACCATTTTTGGTGTAGCAATGGGGCTATCAGCCTGCTAGTCCAAGCGCCCGTAGAGAATACCCTTTGCCCAATAGGAGATGTCGCACAGAAAGCGATGGATGAACTCCACATCTAGCTCGGCGCGGCAGTCCGTGATTTTAAACTCGCCCTGTCTCCATTCCATCGCTTTACACTAGAGGAGCTCCTGTGCACTATATAAAAGCATCCTAGCGCCACTATGTTCGTAGAATTCCTCTTTAACGCCGCCAATATTTTCGTATTGCCCTTTTGGGCGCTGATGATTTTGCTTCCCAACTGGCAAGTCACCCGCCGCGTCATGGACTCAGCCCTTCCCTTTGTCGCCTTAGCCGCCCTGTACATCTACTTTTTTGCCCTCAGCATCACCCCAGAGTCGGCCCAGTCCTTCAGCAGCGCTGGCCTGTCAGACATCGCCCAGCTATTCTCAGACGAGCGGGTGGCGGCTACGGGCTGGGTGCATTTCTTAGTGATGGACTTGCTGGCGGGGCGGTGGATATACCAAGTGGGCCAAGAGCAGCAAATTTTTACCCGCCACTCCCTGGCGCTGTGCCTATTTGCGGGTCCGATGGGGGTACTCTCCCACATCGTTACGCGCTGGCTCACCCTAGCAAGTCGGGGGGATACTACCGAGCAGCCAGAGCAGACCCTGCCGACAGCTTCTAGTTGACCTAGACCTGAAGGGGGAGCTCAGGTAGCCGGGCCCATAGCCCCTGTGTCACCATAGAAGCGCACCGCTACTCTAGGCCAAGACCATGAACGAGCTTTCGCCTCTGCTTCGAGAACTGTCAAGCCACCCCGTCGCCTTTCTCGGGGGATTTTTTTCTGGCGTTTTTCGCCTCGACCTCAACGAAGACCCGGTTAAAGGCTGGTTGGGGAAACAGAACGTCAACGGCCCTGTGCAGCCTCCCAGTACGGAGCCAGGGACAAACGGCAGTGGCCCCCAATCGATTTCTATTGACTAGAGATAGGCATAAAGTTGGCGAGGAGCTTTGCTAACTGAAGCTCCTCGCCGACCTAGGCAAGGCTTAGAAGGACCTATTCACTTGCTGGTGGCGGGCGATCGCCCCCTAAGCCGCAGAGCGCTCCCTGCGGCTTAGAAAACTGGCTACAGGCTTGGTTCCGCCTGCCCTGGTACCCCCAATGGCGTTAGGAGTTCGTCCAACCAGTCCACCGTTTGTTGCCGTAGCCGACAGGAGCGCCGATTAGTGACTTCACAGGAGTGGGGAAGCACCTGCAGCGCCTGATAGTAATCCGCTATGGCGCAGTTCCAGTCTCCTGACAGGTGGTGCGTACGGCCTCGCTCGGCATAGATGTGGCCTTCTAGGACGCGGAAGCTGAGGGCCACTTCAAAGCAGTGGACCGCGCGCTCGTATTCTCCCATCTCCCGAAAGGTAATCCCCTGATTGATCCAGGCCCGGACGTTATGGGGGTTGAGGTCGATGGCCGTCTCGTAGTCTAGAATGGCGTCGGCGAGCTGGCCGTGGTGAGCGTAGTAGTTGGCACGGTTGTTGTACACCCGGTCGAGGGCGGGGTTAAGCTCAATGGCCCGGTTGTAGTCAGCGATCGCCTGGTCAAACTGACCGTTTTGAAAATACACCAGCCCGCGGTTGTTGTAGTCCGTCGCGCTGTCGGGGTTGACCGCAATCAGGTGGCTGAACAGCGCGATCGCCGTCAGGCTATTCCCTTTGCGGGCTTCCCCTAGCGCCCGTTGCCGAATCTTGGCGGACTGCTCCAGCTTGGCATGGTGCTGAACCAGGATTTCAAACAGCTGGGGTGGACATCCACCAGCTTCCATGGAAGCCTGCAGTTCAGCTCCAGACTGGAGCGGATGCGGCCCCGTAGAGGCGTTGTTGTATACCGGAATCGCAGGCGTTTCAGGAATCTTCAGGGAGAGATTGTCTTCAGTGAGTGAGTGACGATTTTTAGCAGAGTGCGCGTCCATTCTAAGCCTCGTGGTCAAGAGTTGGTGTCGTACGTGGTTGGGGAGCCGCGATGCGTGATCGCTTTCAGATGCCCCACCAACAGTTTGGTAAATGCACTCCTACACTCCTTGATACGGTGTTTTGCTCACAATATTCGAGGTTGAAACTACGGAAATCTATAGTGCCGCCTTGCTGCTGTGGTGCAGTGGCAGCAATAGGAAAGAGTTTGCTAGCATCCTAGACAGCCCGCAAACCGAAGGTTTACTTAAAAAAATCGGCCTTGGTTGGGCATTTGCGTGCAAATACGGATGACATCTAGATACTGCGAGAAAGCGCATGTCGGATGGTCCCAACAGAGCTCGGTAGAAAAGGATGTCTCATTCTTGACGGCGTTCTACGCAGTTCTTCTGTGTGTCTGTATTTGTGTCATTCTTACGGTTTGCTTTGCATAGGGCAGGCATCACCAGCGATCGCGATAGAATGGCAGCCACCAGCTAATTGGAACAATCTAGGTAATAAGACCTGAGCTATGAATCAACTCGAAAACGCAGATTCCACTGCTCCATCCGAGGGCTACGTCGTTCTAGGACTAGCACACTGCTTTATCCGCGACGATGGCGACGTCCACGAAGTTGAAATTGTAGAGCCGATTCCTTCAGCGGCCCTAGAAGCAATACTCAAGGGGATTCCGACCTCCTACGACCGGGCCTATGGAACTAGAGTCAAAGAGGTTTCTCCACAGGGAGAAGCTAAGGTTCCGTCGGTTTTTCCAGAGCAAGCCCAGCTATGTGACGACTTTGAGACTCGCCTCGAGGCTGCGGCCCGGACATACCAGGCCAATACTGTCGCTCAGTCCCATATCCCAGTGGGCTCCATGTATAACGAGTTTAGCTTTTCTACCGAGCGCAAGCGCATCCTCAATTCAGAGCGGCTTGTCAAGTCCGAGGACAATGTCAAGCAGCATGCGTATACCCACCAGGTCCTCTAGAGAGCTGCTCTCTAGAAAGCTACAGGGTTGATCCCTTCAGGATTAGCACCCTTGAGCCCTAGTCCTGAAGGGGGTTTCGCCGTTTGGCCCACACTTCTACAGGTGGGTCCAGGGCTTAGCCTATTGGACGCAAATTATCTCTTGGCGGTGGCTATTTGGCGGTGCCATAGCTGGGCGTAGCCACCGCTTATTCTGTCAGCACCTTGAGTAGAGCCTTTCTGTAACGGAGAGGCTCTATTTTTGCTCTGGTAGCTTTGGGCACTTTGCAGCGGACAGAATGCCAGGCCCATCCTTAGTCCACACCGTACCTGCTGGGTTGGGACAGCAGAAGGCCGGTTCGTCTCCACTTCCGATAGCCTGCCAGCACAAAAATACTGTAGTCAGATTTTGCATCTTTTAGTTTTATGTGAATGGATGTACCTATTCTCTTCAGCGTAACGAAATATTTCTATTGATTAACTTTCGCTTTTTAGCGTGAACTTGTCGTCAAGAAGTTGAT
>JBCCAG010000627.1:0-2971 GCA_039814955.1 Cyanobacteria bacterium P01_A01_bin.135 | reverse complement strand
CTGGGCGTCCCCCCGGTAGGCCAGAGCTGTTACCTCCTCAATGGCCCGCTCCGTCGCCCGCGTCCCGGCCCCGTCGTCGTCAAAGTTGAGGATCACCTGCTTGGACTCGGTGTAGCGCAGCAGTTGCTTCACCTGGTCCACATTTAGGGCCGTGCCCAGGGCCGCCACTACGTGGGAGATACCGGCGGTATGCAGGGCAATCACGTCAAAGTACCCTTCCACCACGATAGCCGCGTCGGCTTTGCTAATGGCGGTGCGGGCCTTGTCGAGGCCAAACAGGGTCTTGCCCTTGTCAAACAGCTCTGTTTCCGGGGAGTTGAGGTACTTGGGCTGCTGGTCGTCCCTTAGGGCCCGCCCGCCAAAGCCAATCACCCGGCCCTGCACATCCAAAATCGGAATCATCAGGCGATCGCGGAAGCGGTCGTAGTAGCCCTTGTTCTCGGAACGGGCCACAATCAGCCCGGCCTGCTCCACTAGGGCCACGGGGTAGCGCTTTTGCTCCACCAGGTAACCGTGCAGGGTCTGCCAGCCGCCGGGGGCATAGCCGAGCTGGAAGTGCTGCTGGGTCTCCTCCGTCACCCCCCGCCCGGTGAGGTAGTCTAGCGCCGCTTTGCCTTCGCTCTGGCGCAGGGCATGCTGGTAAAAGTTGGCGGCGATCGCCAAAATCTCGTAGAGCTTTTCCCGCCGGGAGAGCTGCTTTTGAAACGCTTGACGCTGGGCCGGCTCCAGGGTGCGCATCTCCACGCCGTAGCGCCGCCCCAGCCCCAGCACCACATCGCTAAAAGAGCGCTGCTCGTGCTCCATCAAAAACTTGATGGCGTTCCCCCCTGCCCCACAGCTAAAGCAATAGTAGAACTGCTTGCTGGGGCTGACGCTAAAGCTGGGGGAGTTGTCGTCGTGGAAAGGGCACAGGCCCACCAGGTCCTTGCCCTGCTTTTTGAGCACCACATGCTCAGAGACCACGTCAACGATGTCGACCCGCTGCTTGACCTGCTCGATGGTGTCGGGGTGGAGGCGAGGAGTAGCCATAGAGCAGCAAGCCAAACAAGGGACAGATACTACATATAGCGTAGTATATCCGTTTTTGACTCAATTGATGCTGCGGTTTATGGCGACTACTACGACAAGACCCGAGCCTTCTACCAGGCGATGGGATTTAAGCCACTGGAAGAATTCTTAGATCTATGGGAGGGCAACCCCTGCTTGCAGATGGTGAAGTGCTTGGCCCATCAATAGTCATTGTCAGCGACGCAGATCCCCTTACACTTGATGCCGTTGGTGGCGGTACGGCGGCAGTGGGGGCAAAGAATTTTCTCGTCGGACGGCTGGTCGGCTTGGTTTGATGATTGGGACTGGTCTTGGTGCGCTGGGGACGAAGTCATGCCACATCGGGGAGGACGTCACTTCCATGTTACATAATGTTACGCGGCCCAGCTATATAGCCACCGTCACAAGCGCTTGTGACGGTGGCGCGTCACTTGGCTCCATAACACTTGAGTTCAGCACCAAAATTGTCCTGAGCAAAGTGACCAAAGTAATGTACGGTGCGATCGCCCTACTTGCCTGTCTCCCCAATGCCTCCATCCGACCTCTTAATAGAGATTGCCTTTTGCCCCCAGATGCAGCGCTGCCTAGCGGACCCCCGCCCGCACCCCTGCCGCGCTGTGGTGGCGGCTCAGGGCTCAGCATCGCTTGCGGAACACCGCCTTCCCCAGCCCTGGAGCGGCCTGCTCCACAGCGCGCCGATTTTGTTTGTAAGCCCCAACCCATCTCTGCGACTACCAGTGGCCTATCCTACCGGCAATTGGCAACCGGGGGCGATCGCCCACTACTTTAACCACCGGTTTGACGGAGACTGGATCGCCGAGGGCAATAAGGCCCGGCTGACAGACGGAACCTACAGCCGCAGCATTCGCTTCTGGGTGGAGATCCGCCAGCGGGCCGGGGAACTGCTGCAGCGGCAGGCGGTGCCGGGGGTGGACTATGCCCTCACCCACGTGGTGCATTGCGAAGCGGTGGGAGGGATCGGGGTGACAGACGCACAAGACTACTGCGCCCAGCAGTATCTAAACCGCACAATTGCTGCTTCGGGGGCCTGGGTGGTGGTGGTGCTGGGTCGCCAGGCGCGGCGGGTGGTGCAGCAGCACTATGGGTTTAACGGCGAGACGGTGGCGGGCCCCGTTGAGGTGGGGGCGGTGGAGCGCTGGTTTGCGTTTTTGCCCCATACCAACGCGCGGGGGTACCGGTCGTTTGAGCGGTGTGTGATGGCGGAGGAGTTGGCGGTGCTGCGTCGGGTGGTGGGAGATAGACGCCGTTAGATGTTGCAGAAGTATCTATCTCAGGCAGCGCACCGCATCGGCAATCAGCGCCGACACAAAGGTCTTGTAGCCTACTGTTTCAAATAGCACCACCACCTTGTCCGCCTCGTAGCGCAGCACCTGGCCTTTGCCAAAGTTGGTGTGGATGATGGTGCTCCCCAGGGGAAAGGGCTGGTCGTAGGCCACTTCATCCCTATTGCCGTCCTCACGGCAGTTGTCGCAGTTGCCGCAGGGAGCGTCAAAGGCCTCGCCAAAGTAGCTGAGGATGTACTGGCGGCGGCAGCTTTCCGTCTCTCCGTAGCCGCGCATCATATGCAGGCGCGATCGCTCAAAGATTTTGCGGCGCTCTTGGGCGGTCATGGCTTGGTCTAGGGCCTGGTCGATGTCTTCTTCATCGTCCACTTCCCCCGCGACAATGCCCTGAGGCGTTTGGGAGATGACCCCCAGCTTTTCCAAGTATTCCAGCGCCGCAATCAGTTTGGTTTGGGAGAGATCTGCGGCTTCTTGCAGGACATCCTTAGAAACCGGCTTGCCGCCCCGGGTGTGCTCGACAATTTCCTCTAGGGCCGCTTCCTCAACGGTGCCACTGGCCGACAGAAAACGCTGTAGCTTTAGATCGTCTGGGTGATAGAACAACTTTGCCTCAGACGGTT
>JBCCAG010000500.1:0-3695 GCA_039814955.1 Cyanobacteria bacterium P01_A01_bin.135 | reverse complement strand
TGTGCCCATCGGTGAAAAGCTAGCCTCCAGCTTTGGCTTGATGAATATTGACGAGGCCACAGGCCGGGTCAGTAAGTTTATGGAGAAGCCGAAAGGCGATGCCCTCAAAGAGATGCAGGTGGACACCACCACGCTGGGCCTGACACCGGAGCAGGCAAAAGAAAAGCCCTACATTGCCTCAATGGGCATCTATGTCTTCAAGCGAGAGGTGATGGCGCAGCTGCTGCGCAATAGTCTTGAGCAAACTGATTTTGGCAAGGAGATCATTCCCAGCGCGGCGCGGGACATGAATGTTCAGGCTTTCCTATTCGACGACTACTGGGAAGATATTGGCACCATCGAAGCCTTCTACGATGCCAACCTAGCTCTCACAGAGCAACCCCACCCGGCCTTCAGCTTCTACGACGAGCATGCGCCTATCTATACCCGCCCCCGCTACCTACCGCCAACTAAGCTGCTGGACTGTCAGGTGACCGAATCCATCATCGGCGATGGCTGTGTCCTCAAAAACTGCCAAATTCACCACTCGGTGCTGGGCATCCGGAGCCGCATTTCTGAAGGCTGTGTCGTTCGCGATTCCCTAATCATGGGGGCCGATTACTACGAGCAGTTTGAGGACAGCCAAAAGTCCCGCCGCAAAGCCTTGGATAATGTCCCGTTGGGAATTGGCGTTAATACGACGGTACAGCGGGCCATCATCGACAAGAATGCCCGCATCGGCAAAAACGTACAGATTCTCAACAAGGATCGGGTGGAAGAGTCCAACAGGGAGGACCTGGGCTTCTATATCCGCAACGGGGTAACGGTCATTCTTAAGAATGCTGTGATCCCTGATGATACGGTGATTTAGGGTCTCAGTTGCCCGTAAGAGGCGGGTTCTGAAACCTTGAATTTCTAGAGCAGTAGAAAGGCGTCTGGGCCGCGTAATTCAGCTTTGGCCCGAAAAATAATGGCGCATTACCGCTTGGTAGGCTTCGTTGATCTGCTGTGCCTTGTGGGTACTGCCGCCGGAGTCGGGGTGGGCCGTTTTCATGGCCTGGCGGTAAGCCCGCTTTACCGTTTCCACCGTCAAGGGGGTAAATGGGCCAATATTGAGCATGGCCCGGTAATCCTGCAGGGAAGGCGGGGCAGTGGATTTGCTGCTTCCGCCGTTGCGGTAGTCGCCTTGCCACTGGGGCGGTTTAGCGATCGCCTGTAGGGCTGTGATCGCTTCACTTTGCCAGCCAAATAGTTGAAACACCCGGTGCTTGGGCGACTTCAGTTGCTGCCACAGCTTACGCAAAACCGGCAGCCAGGAATAGCTGGGGTGGTGGGCAATTTCCTGCATTGCCGCCTCGGCCCCGTAGCCTCGATCCTGGTAGAGGTAGTAGGTCTCCTCGTCGCGGCAGTGGGCCCCAAACTGCTGAAGCACATCGGCCCCCTCGTCCCCAACGCCGTTAGGGCCATACAGCAGGGTGTACAGGTCGGCTAGGGCTGGGCAAAGCCGCTGGGCCCACTCCAGCTCGCAGAGCATCACCCAGTCCGGCGTGTCAAACAGGGGGGCATCGGCATGCATTTCCCGGTAGGCGGTGCTATAGGTTTCATAGTCGCCCACCGTGCCCTGGGTGCGGGCAATGCGCGATCGCCACTCTGCTTCGGTTTGGGGGACCGGCGGTGCGGTGGCCACTTCACCGCCGAGGGCGACCACCTGGGCGGCGATCGCCTCAAGCTGGCCGTGGAGGGTGCTGTGCTGGCGGTCAAGCTGCTGAGTCAGGGCATCGAGCTGCTGCTGCAGTTTAGGCAGGGCTGCGGGAGATGGCTGGCTTTCCACCTTGGCTTCAAGCTGCTGGAGTCGATCGGTCAGCTGGGCAATGGCGCTGAGCAGCGGCCGACTCGACGCCTGAAAGGCCTCAGATAGACCCCGCATCAGCTCTTGATTAGCGGGTAGCTTGGGCGGAGCCTCGGGAGTTGTTCTAAAGGTTTGGGACAGGGTGGCTTGGAGCTGTTGCTGCTGCTGCTCCAGTCGGTCTAATGTCTGCATCACCTCAGACAGGGGGGCAGCAGGCGGGGCGGCTTCGGGGGGGTCTAGGTGGGGCTTGGTATGCAGGACGCGATCGCCCTCTTCAGGGTCATACATCAGCACATCCGCCGCCGTAGACAGCTCGTCGCTGTGAAACACTAGGGTGATCTGGCCAGGGGCATAGGGAAGCTTGCCGGTGAACCAGGGATCTACCAACGGACGGCACAGGGTCAGCAGACAGTATTCATTGGGAGATTTGACCACCCGTATCCCCCGGGCGGACCGAAGAAACCGCTCCGAGAGGTAAACAATCGCCTCATTTAAGGTGGCAGAGGGGAGTTGAAAGGTGGTCTTTATGGATTTGGAGGGCATGCCGCAAACGGGTACGTTTGCCTACGTCTGGATAATAGCGTGTCCCTGCTGTCCCTGCTGTATCGATGGCGCTATGTTTAGCTGGGCTTGGGGTGACTCGTTTAGGGAGATAGACTGCTATTACTGAGCCGGGGCTACCACGGCCCAGCCCTCCGCCTGCTGCAGTACCAGGGATTTATCCACCCAAGGCCGCTCCAGGGCCATCTCGTCTAGCAGTAGGTAAGCACCCCGCTGCCACTGCTGCCGCAGCCGCTGGTTACCCGCGGGAATCACTGGGCGATCGCTGTAAAACTCTAGTGAAGGGCGGCGGTGCGGATGGGAGGTGAGTAGCTTGGCCGCTGGGGGGACGTGGCGGTTAACCAGGGCGGCAACCGGCTTCACCGGGTAGTCTTCCGCTAGCTCCCATAGCCACTGGTGCGAGGCCACAAACAGCAGCAGCGACACATACAGGCCCCACAGCAGCACCGGGGCAAACAGCGGGCGGCGTTGGCCCAACTGCCACTGGGCCGCTGCCAGAGTGAGCCCGATGCCCAGCAGGCTAGCGGCCAGCCAATCGCTCTCGCTCACCGCAAAGTAGATCCCCCCGCCGCCAAACACCACCGCCAGCAGCCCCAATCCCAGCCGCAACATGCGCCGGTACCGCTGGGTAGGCTGTAGCTTAGCCGATTGTCCGCCGGTGGTCTCCCAGAGGTGACGTAGCTCTAGGCCCGCCATCAGCGCCAGGGCCGGGTAAAGGGGATAGATATACCAGGGGAGCTTGGTGCCCATAGCTGAAATCACCCCTAGGTAGCCGGCGCTCCACACCAGCAGTAGCTTGCCGCCGCTGCGCCAGCGATCGCACCAGGCGGCGCGCAGCCCCATGGGTGAGAACAGCAGCCAGGGCCAGGCCAGCTTCAGCAGCTCCAAGAGATAGAACCAGGGCGGCCCCTGGTTACGCTCCACTGACGTCCACACCCGCTCCAAAGACTGGTCAAATAGGTGCACCGTCCAGAACTCGCTGCCGTAGCGCAGACCTTGCAGCCCATACCAGATCGCCGCGGGCACCAGCCCCAACAGCACCCCCGCCCAGGCATAGGGCGATCGCAGCAGCCGGGGCGAATCCCAGAGAATGAAAGCCAGGGCGATCGCCCCTAGCAGCAGCCCCAGCGCCCCCTTGGTGAGCAGCATCAGGCTCAGCCCCAGCCCTACCCCCAGCCCCCAGCGAGGATGCCGCCGCGATCGCAGCAGACACAGCAGCGTGACTAAAAAAAAGCAGGTGCTGGCCCCATCCAGCATCGCCAGTCGCCCGTGACGCACCACCGGCAGCAGGGTCAAATACACGCAG
>JBCCAG010000389.1:0-4426 GCA_039814955.1 Cyanobacteria bacterium P01_A01_bin.135 | reverse complement strand
TCGATATAGCTAGCCTCAATGGCTTCCAGCACCGCTTGGGCAACGTCGTGGGCGGCGCGAATTTGGGTGTGAACCGGCAGGTCCCAAGCCTGGCCAATCTGCTCCGCCTGCTGCAGTAGGCGGCGGCTGAACTGGGTATGGACGCGGGTCTGCTCGGGGGGCTGGCTGCGGGAGATCTTGACAATTTGCAGGCACTCTAGCTCGTAGCCCCGCTCCCGGGCGATCGCCGCCGCCATCTTCAGCAAGGATGGAGCCGTATTGGGGTTGCGCAGCAGCACCAGCAGCCGCCCCCGCCCCGTCACCGGCGATCGCGTCTGGTAGACCACATAGGAGGGAGCCGTCTGCAGACTGGTAGGACCCACGCCGCTGAGCTGGTCAGATTCGGCCCGGATAATGTCTGCCCGGGTAATGATCCCCACCAGCCGCTGCCCCTCCGTGACGGGCAGGCGGCTAATCTTAAACCGGTTCAGCAAATACAGGACATGGGATAGGTGGTCCATGGGCCGCACCGTCACCGGCTGCGAGGTCATTACATCCGCCAATCGGAGCTGGCTGGCCTTGACGCGCTTGGAGCGCTTGCGCGGCCCGTCCGACAAGTCAGAGCGGGTAACGATCCCCACCAGCTTGCCGTCCTCCATCACGGGGAAGCCCCGATGGTGAGATTCTGCAAACACTTGCATCACCTCGTGGAGCGGCATCTGGCTGGGCAAGGTTTCGACCCGGGGCTGCATTAGCTGAGCCGCGGTCAAGTTTGTAATCGGCTCGTGGCCCTCTTCGGTGGGCTCAAAGCTGATGCCCCGCAGCTGCAAGAGCCGGTTGTAGATTGAGCCGTTGTACAGCAAATCTGAGGTCAAATAGGCAATCACCGAGGTAATCATCAGCGGCAGCACTAGGTTAAAGTCCGCCGTCATCTCAAACACGATCACAATGGCGGTGATCGGGCCTTTAGTCACCGCACTAAAAAAGGCCCCCATGCCAGCCAGGGAATAGGTGGAGGTGGAGCCAATATTAGCGGTGAGATCCAGGGGACCAGTCACCACCGCTGCCAAGGCCTCCGCCCCGGTCCCCACCAACAGCCCCAGCGAAGACCCCAAAATCAGCGCCGGGGCAAACAGCCCGCCGGGAGCCCCTGACCCCGCCGCGATCAGCGTCAACAAAAATTTGGCCCAAAAGCCCAGCAGCACCATCTGCCAAGGCAGATGCCCCTGACTCAAAAACTCAGGCAGCCCCGTGTTGTCGCGAAACGCCAAGGGCAGCAGCATGGTAATCGCCCCCGACAGCGCTCCGGCGATCGCCACTTTCACCGGCAATCGTACCTTCAGCAAGCCCTGATAAAGCTGACGACTGCTGACAATTCCCCGGCAAAATAGCCCACCCAGCAGCCCCGCCAGCAGCCCTAGTACCACAAAGAACGGCACATCCTGCAGGGACACTTGAGCCTGGGAAACCGTAGTGGTCAGGGTCAGGCTGATGCCGCGCCCCCCCAGAATTCGCGAGACAACCGCCCCAATAAACGACGCCAAAATCGCCGTCCCCAAAGTGAGGCCAGAAAAATCCTGCAGCAGCTCTTCCACCACAAACAGCACCCCGGCAATGGGGGCATTGAAGCCCGCCGCCAGCCCCGCCGCTGCCCCAGAGGCCAAAAGCTGCCGCCGGTACTCTGGCGAGGTGGGAATCCAATGGTTAAACTGGGCCGCTAAGGCCGCGCCAATCTGCACCGTCGGCCCTTGACGCCCTAGGTTGAGACCTGAGCCCATGGTCAGCACCACCCCCACCAGCTTTACCAAGGCAACCCTTAGGTTCATCTGAATCGGGGCGCTGGCTAAAGCCATCTTCACCTGAGGGATGCCGCTGCCCGCCGCCTCCGGCGCTAGCCACTCCACCAGCAGCCCAGCCAAACCGCCCCCGACAAGACCGACCACCGGCAGCGCCCACCAGTAGCCCGGCTGCTCCGATACCTGAATTCGCCATAGTCCCAGGGCGCTGGTTCCCTGCCGCAGCAGCACCGCGGCCAAACCCGACACTAGTCCGATAGCACAGGCCTCGAAGATTGCGATTCGCTTTGGCCTTAGGGAAAAGATGCGCAGCGGGCGGAAAGCTCGGACCATAGCCCTCCTTAAAACGATGAGCCGGGCTGCTTCAAAAAGCGCACTTCCGCCGCCGTGCTGCGGCGACCGAGTATAGAGTTGCGGTGGGGGAAACGGCCAAACCGCTGGATAATCCGCTGATGGCGCAGGGCATAGTCGTAGGAATCCTGTAGGTCGGATGCCTGGGCCGCGATCGCCGCAAACAAGTCCACAGAGCTTGCTTGGTCAGCCACCGATTCGCTGTGCTCTAGCGGAAAGTAAAAAAACATGCGCCGCAGAGGTGGCAGCGCTTGGTGGAGGCCGCGGTCAATAGCCTGGGTGGCCACTGCTCTGGCCTGGGGATCGGCGGCAAAGGCGGCTGGGGTACGGCGGAACATGTTGCGCGGCAGTTGGTCAAATAGCAGGGTCAGCGCCAGATGGGACGCCGCGTCGCCCATATCAAGGCGCCTTAGAAAACCGGGATCGGCGATCGCCGCGCCGTAGGCCCCATGGTAAACGTCCTCAAACCGCTGGCGAACCTGCTGGTCGAAGGCGGCTGACTTGCGGAACCAGCGCTTGCGGCCTGTCCGGTAGTCAACATCCACGCCGCTGGCGTCAGTAAACCAGAAGGCGAGAATATCGGCGGCGATCGCCCCGCTGAGCATGGTAACAGCAGCTCAATTGAACGTCAGAGTGCGCCCTACTCCTCAACAGTGTCAGGGATAGGCTGCGCCTGCTCCATTCGGCGACGCTGCTGCTCTTTGAAGCTGTCAGCCTCATCGGTGATATTCTCTTGACGCGCTTCGTTGAACTGATCCACTGACGTGCCGTTACTGAACACTGAATTATGAATCAGATCAAAGATCCCCCCTTGGGTGGCGCTGCCGCTGCCGTTAAAAGGGTCGCTGCTGCCATCTTGGGTTTGCAAGTCCTCCAGCGGGTCCACGGTGGTCTGGGCCCCCGCCATCCCAAAAGCGCTGCTCAGCCCTAGGACAACCGCAAAGGTAAAGAGAAATCGAATCGAGAATGTCATTGTCCGCCTACCTGTAAAAGTGACTGTGATATCCGTCCCGTCAAAGCACCCAAGTAAGGGGCGTTAAGCGAGGCAGCTCCCCAGCAGTCCACGCTCAGAACCATTATCGCCCCTCAATGCTCCTTGACGTCAGCCCATGTGACTATTTCACGGGTGCCACGCCAGACGGGTCAACCGGCTATGGCCAGCGGGTCTACGAGAAAGAGCGCCGCAGCAGGGACTGAACCGCCAGCAGCGCCAGCGCATCGAACCCGACCAGCACCAGCAGCGCCGCCCAAAGAGTCACCTCCCCAAAGGGAGCCTGCATCACCACGCTGCTCAAGCTCCAGGTGCTGTTGAGGTAGATATGGCGAATCGGCTCAATGGCATAGCTTAGGGGGTTGAGGGCCGCAATCCACTGGAGCCAGTTGGGCATAAAGCTTAGGGGGGCCAGCGCCGTGCTGGAAAACAGCAGCGGCAGGTTGGTGACAAAGATGACCGCAATCAGCTCTACGTGGCCGGGCAGGGCAAAGGCCAGAGCCAGGCTCAGGCCCGTTACCCCCAGCACCAGCAGCAGCACAATGGCCGTCAACAGCAGCAGACCTCCCAGACCGGGGAGCCCGGCCCCCATCACGGCGCTGGCCGCCACAATCACCGCCGTTTGAATCATGCTTAGGGTAGCGATAAAGATAGAAGAGGCTACCACAATTGACAGCCGCGAAGCTAAAGGCGCTACCAGCAGCCGGTTAAGGAAGCCAAACTCCCGGTCAAACATGACGGGTAGCCCGGCATTTAGCGCACCACCAAAGGCCGTAAATACGATGATCCCTGCCCCCAAAAATTGGCCATAGCTCTGGCCGTCGCCAAACAGACCCTGGGGCACGTTTTGAAACAGGGCCCCAAACAAGATTAGCCACATAAGGGGCTGGATAACCCCGGCTACCAAGGTCGTTGGGCGACGCTGCAGCTGAATAAATAGCCGCTTCGCGAGGGCTGTCGTCTCCTGCACAAATTCACCGGACACAAGGCCTGGGGATTGTTGAAGGCTACTACTGGGAAGCGGCGTGATGGTTTGGTTCATGATTTTGCGGGTGGCGTTGCTTTGTTTTTTTTAATTTTTGTGGTCTGAAGCCATTGATATCAGAGTGGGCCAAAAAATAGCTCGGCGTAAAGTAGAGCGGCAGCAGCCCCGCTAGCGCATACTCTGCTTGCGCTCCGCCTTCAGGTCGCGGCTTCCCGCCGCCGCCAGCTCAGCATCCATCAGGGTTTTGCCGGTGGCAGCCAGGTAGACATCATCCAAGCTGGGGCGCGCCTGGGAGATGCCAAAAGTGGGCAACCCGGCCTGCTT
>JBCCAG010000285.1:0-5221 GCA_039814955.1 Cyanobacteria bacterium P01_A01_bin.135 | reverse complement strand
GTCTGAGTCAAAGGCTTCAACCCAACCCGCATGCTCTAGGAGAGAGGTTAGTGTGTCAAAGGAATCGCTTGAGCTAGCAATCTCGGCAATGCTTTGGTCGCCGGCGCTTTGTGCGGCTGCGGGTAATGCTACAGCCAAGCTTGCGAGCCCGATACCGGCGGCTTTGAGACATCGCGAAATGAGGTCAGCAACAGGTGCCATGGTCTAATGAATCTCCTAATAGATAAGGGGCGCTGTGGACTTAGTCGCCAGCCGCCAAGCAGCTTGGACTAACTAAGAAAAAGCCTCAGGTACATTACCAGTTACTTACAAAAAGCTGAGCCCAGAATGAGTTCTGTTTGAATATGTGCTTAGAAATAACGTGGCGTGCAATTTAGGAAAATTGCCATCAGTCATCTCTACCACTGGCTTGCCACAGGTCTTGACCCACACCCTCATGGTCTTTGCTCAACATTACCTACCCGCGCCCACCCTTTCAGTTTGAAGGCATCGTCCATGAATAGAATTAGCTGTATACCGCGTCTTGTCCTTATTTTGGCGATCGCCTATGCTGCCCCAAACCGAACGCTTAGTTTTACGGCAAATGTCTCTAGCCGATACGAACGAGCTGCTTGCCGTCTTCTCAGACGAGGAGACAATGCAGTTTTACCCTGCCCCCTTCGACCGACAGATGACACAAGCCTGGATTGAGCGCAATCGGCGTCGCTATATCCAGGACGGCTTTGGCCTATGGGCGCTGATTCTCAAACAGACCGGCGATGTAATCGGCGACTGCGGGTTGGTTTGTCAAGCGGTGGAGGGCAAGGAAGCCGTGGAGATTGGCTACCATATTCGCCGCGACTTGTGGGGACAGGGGCTCGCGGGAGAAGCCGCCCAAGCTTGCCGTGATTATGGCTTTAATCAATTGGACCTTAACCACCTGGTGTCACTCATCCATCCAAACAACACCGCCTCGCGCCGAGTGGCCGAAAAGATAGGCATGGCCCTTGTTGAGGAAACGGTGTGGCGGGGCAACCGTACCTGTTTATATGCTATTGAGCGCAGCGACACCGAAAAGGTGATCCATTCGTCCAGCAATTCGCCATAATTGTAAAGGTCTGTATCATTTAACCCCAACAATGCAACCCCGATTCGGTCGTTTCTTTGCCCTAGCGCTTGCCACCCTCAGCCTTACCTGGTCTTTGGCCCGCCCGCAGCCCGCAGCTGCCGACACCAGCGTTGCCACCTTCGCTGGCGGCTGCTTTTGGTGCATGGAGAAGCCCTTCGAGCAGCTAGACGGGGTGGTGGATACCATCTCTGGCTACACCGGCGGCAGCGTTGAAAACCCCAGCTACGGGCAGGTATCTCAGGGCTGGACGGGCCACATTGAGTCGGTGCAGGTGACCTACGACCCCGAGCAGGTGACCTACGATGAGCTGTTAGACGTGTTCTGGCGCAACGTAGACCCCCTAGACGATGGGGGGCAGTTCTGCGATCGCGGTGAGCAGTATGAGACCCGCATTTTTTACCACGGCGAGCAGCAGCGCCAGTTGGCGGAGGCCTCGAAGACCGAGGTGGCCGGCGAACTAGAAGAAGAGATCGTCACACCGATCCTGGCCGCTGAGACGTTCTACCCGGCGGAAGACTACCACCAGAACTACTACCGGACGCACCCGGTGCGCTACCGGGCCTATCGGTTTGCCTGCGGCCGCGATCGCCGCCTGGAGGCCGTTTGGGGGGAAGCGCCCCACTAAAGAGGTCGTGCAGCAGCAGGTAGAGGCAGGGCACCACAAATAGGGTGAGCAGCGTCGCCAGCGCCAGGCCAGAGAACACCACAATCCCCAACGGCTGCAAAAATTCGCCCCCCTGCCCCAGGCCCTGGGCCAAGGGAAACATACCCAGCACCGTTGTAATCGTGGTCATGAGGATGGGGCGCAGCCGCTGGGGAGCTGCCTGGAGCATGGCGGTGCGGCGGGCGGTGCGCAGGCTAAGGTGGGGAGAATCGGCGCGCAGTTGGGTCAGCCGCTGGTTGGCCTGCTCCACCAAAATGATGGCGTTGTTGACCACAATGCCCACCAGCAGCACGGCTCCCACCACCACCGTTGCCCCAATGGCGGTCTGGGTGAAAAACAGGCCCCAGATCCCCCCCGACAGCGCCAGAGGCAGGGTAGCCATAATTACCAGTGGGTCCACCAGGGCGTTGTACTGCACCGCCATCACCACAAACACCAAGAAGGCGGCCAGTCCCCCTAGCAGGGGCAGGGTGGCCTGGATATCGCGGTTGCTGGCGGCGGCGGCGCTTGGGAAGCGGCTAACTCCGGAAGGAAAATCAACCCCCGCCAAAATCTGGTCCACCTCCCCTAGGGCATCCCCTAGGTTTGCTCCCTCGCTGAGGCTACCGGCAATGATGAACACCTGCCGCTGGTTGATGCGCTGGATCTCCCCTGGGGCGCTGCCGGTGTCGATTTGGGCGATATTGCCCAGCCGCACCCGCTGACCGGAGTCGGTGAAGATGGGAAGCTGGGCTAGTTGGGAGGGTCGCTGCACCTGCCGTGGGTCTAGCTGCACCCGCACATCCACCAGCCGGTCCCCCCGCTGCAGCTGGGTGGGAACATCCCCAGACACCGCCGTTTCCAGTACCTCCCCCACATCTTCGAGGGTGAGGTCCAAGTCCGCCGCCCGCTCTCGGTCCAGGGTGACCTGGATCTCCGGCTGGGGGGCATCGGCGTCGGGGCGAAAGCTGGCCAGCTCAGCGGCGTCTAGGGCTGAGAGGGCCTGCCGCCCAGCCTGGGCGAGGGCAGCGGCGTCGGGCCCCTGGAGCACCACGTCAATTTCTGAGCGCACCGGGGAGTTGTTCAAAATCAGGCCCCGGACGCTGCTCGGGAACATCCGCAGGCGAATATCCACCAGGTTGAGCTGGTCAAAGGCGGCGGTGACCCGGCCAATGTAGGCCCCCACATCGGTGTTGGGCTGGAGGGTAATGGTACTCATGCCCCGCAGCACGTTTTCGCTGGTGCTAGTGCCAAACAGGAAGCCCCCCGAGGTGGTAAAGGCATATTCAGTCTCGGGCTGGGCCAGTAGAATTTCGTCCACCGCCGCCATCACCCGCCGGTTCACTTCCAGCGGTGTCCCCGGTGGAAACTGGGCAATCAGCCGCGCCTGGCCGGTGTTCAGCCGGGGTAAAATCTCCTGGGGCACCTGGCCCAGCAGCAGGGCGCTACTCCCCCCCAACAGCAGGGCTACCACCAGCACCACCCATACCCGGTGCTGCAGCGATCGCTGCAGGGCATAGGCGTAGCCGCGCCGCAGGGTCTCAAACCGCTGATTCACCCCCACCACAAAGGCCGAATCCCCCAATCCGCTAGTGCGCCGCACCGCCAGCAGCCGGGCCGTGAGGGCGGGCACCACCGTCACCGCTACCAAAATGGAGGCGGCGATCGCAAAGCTAATGGTGAGCACCAGCTCGCTAAAAATCCAGGGAGATAAAGCCGCCAATCAGCAGAAAGGGCAGCACCGCCACTAGGTTTGTGGCCGTGGAAGCCACCAGGGCCGACTCCACCGACTGGCTGCGGTCCACCGCCTCCCCCAGGGTCAGCGGATTGCCCTGCTCCCCCGTCATCGCCTCTAGCATCACAATGGCGTTGTCCACCACAATCCCCACCCCTAGCGCCAGGCCCCCGAGGCTAAACACATTCAGCGACAGGCCAAACAGCCGCATCAGCACCACCGCCGTCAGCGTCGCCAAGGGAATGGCCAAGACGATGATCAGGGTCTGCCGCAGGGAGCCCAGGAACAGAAACACCGCCCCCCCCGCCAGGGTCGCCCCCACCAGACCCGCCGTGGTGACGTTGGCGATCGCGCTTTGAATTAGTACCGATTCGTCTGAGGTGGCAATCAGGGTGATGTCCTCAGTAATTAGGCCGCTCTGCCGCAGGGCCTCGATCCGCTGCTTTACCGCGTCGATCACCGCCACCGTGTTGGCGTCTGGCTGCTTTTGCACGCTCACCTTCACGGCAGACTGGCCATTTAGGGTCACCCGCACCCGCTGCTCAGCGGTGCCGTCAATTACCTGGGCCACATCCCGCAGGTATATCTGCTGTGACCCTGGCCCCGTCAGCAACAGGTCACGAATCTCCTCGGCGCTCTGGAACCGTCCCATCGCCCGGGTGAGGGGCTCGGTCAAATCCCCCCGCAGCCGCCCCCCGGCCACATCTTGATTACTCTCCTCCAGGGCGTCCAGCACCGCCTCTAGCCCCAGCCCCACCCCCTGCAGCCGGTTAAAATCGATGACGACGCGCACCTCCTCCGTCAATCCCCCAGCCACCTCCACTGCCGCGACGCCATCTACCACGCTCAGCTCCCGGCCCAGCTCCTCATCTGCGAATACTCGCAGGGCTTGGGGGGAGAGAGTTGAAGAGGCGATCGCCAGCTCGTACACCGGCAGTTGAGAGGGATCCAGCTTAAACAGCCGGGGCTCTTCCACCGCGTCGGGAAGGCGGGACTGAGCGCGATTAAAGGCGGCGGTAGCGTCATTGAGGGCCTGGTCGATGTCGCCACCGGGCTCAAAGTAGAGGTCCACGCTGACGCGGCCCTCCCGGGTCTGGGAAAAAATCTGGGTGACGCCCTCGGTAGCGGACAGCACCTCTTCCAGGGGGCGGGTCACCTCATCCACCGCCACCTCAGGGGAAATGCCGGGAACGCTGAGGCGCACCCCGATGCGGGGGTAGGTGACTGAAGGCAGCAGGTCCACCGGCAGGTCCCCCAGGGACAATAGCCCCAGTAACACCACCGCCAGGGTGAGCATAAGGGTGCCGATGTGCCGCCGAATGGCCAGACCGCTGATGCTGCCTCCCCGTCGCTGCACCGTCATGGTGAGATCAGGCTGAGACGCACCTGCTCGCCGCCGGACAAGGGGGCGCTGCTGCGGGTGACGTAATACTCGCCGGGGGCGAGCCCCGACAGAATCTCCACCCGGCTGTCGGCGCGATCGCCTACCTGCACGGGGCGAGAGCTGACGGTAGCGCTGTTGGAAGTTGGTGCATTTTCATCACCGGCTGCCGGATTGGGGGATGTCTCAATTACGAATAACGTTGCCGGTTCCGGTGTCTCCGCCACCTGCAGCGCCGTCTCGGGCACCACTACCCGCTCAGCGGCGTCAGCCTCAAAGCTCACCCGCGCCAGCAGCCCGCTGCCAATGCGCCCCTCGGGGTTAGGACTGGTCACCTCCACTGGCACCAGCCGC
>JBCCAG010000765.1:0-2313 GCA_039814955.1 Cyanobacteria bacterium P01_A01_bin.135 | reverse complement strand
GCCCTGCACCGCGTCCAAAAACGCGCTTAAAAAATCGTCGTACACCGCGCTGTGCACATAGATGCGCTCCACCGCGCAGCAGGACTGGCCGTTGTTATAAAAAGCGCCATCCGCCAGCGCCGTGGCTACTGCCCCCACATCCACATCCTCACAGACGTAGGCTGGGTCCTTGCCCCCCAGCTCTAGCTGCACCCGCATCATCTGCGCCGCGGCGGCAGCGGCGATTTTTTGGCCAGTGCCGTAGGAGCCCGTGAAGAAGACGCCGTCCAGCGGCTGCTCCAGTAGCGTAGCGCCCGCTGTCCCCAAGCCCACAATGGGGGTGAACACGGCCTCCGGCACCCCCGCCTGGTGCAGCAGGGCAGCGATCGCCTGGCCAGTCAGGGTGGCGATTTCAGAGGGCTTATAGAGCACCGCGTTACCTGTGGCTAAAGCTGGCGCAATCACGTTGAGGCCCACGAAGTAGGGGTAGTTCCAGGCAGAGATATTGGCGATCGCCCCCAGGGGTTCGTAGGTGATGTATTCTTCCAGGCTAGCGGTGCCGGGAAGGGCACTGGCGGGCTCGCGGTG
The DNA here is from genome assembly GCA_039814955.1 of Cyanobacteria bacterium P01_A01_bin.135. Classification (GTDB taxonomy): domain Bacteria; phylum Cyanobacteriota; class Cyanobacteriia; order CAKZMO01; family CAKZMO01; genus JBCCAG01. Next base: position 1,746 of record JBCCAG010000765.1, on the reverse strand, counting down.
GGCTAGGACGGGATCGAGTAGGGCAGCGGTGTTTTCAATAAAGAAGTCGATGCGGGCTGGGGTGGCGAGGATTTCGCTTTTGGCCTGGGTGATGGGCTTACCGGTTTCGGTAGTCAGGGTGAGGGCCAGTTCGTCGGCCTGCTGCACCAGTAGGTCGCGGAAGCGAGCGAGACAGCCCAGCCGCTCGGAGAGGGGGAGCGCGGCCCAAGCGGGTTGGGCCGCGCGGGCGGCAGTGACTTTGGCGGCGATGGTGGCAGCGTCATCGGCGGGGATTTCGTCCACCAGGGTTTCGGTGGCGGGGTTGATGATGGAAATGATGTCCGCCATGGTCATACCGCCACCGCACCATGAGCCATGGCATCGCGGTAAATCCGGTAAAAATCCGCCTCCGACACCGGGCGGGGGTTCAGGGGATGGCACCCGTCCGCCATCGCCACCGGCACCAGCTGCACCAGGGTCGCTTCCGCCACCCCCAAGTCCTTAATCGAGGCGGGCATACCGATCGCCCTTGACAGGTCCTCTACCCAGTCGATGAACGCCGCTCCGCTAGTAGCTCCAGGTTGCACCACTCGGGCCATCCGCAAGAACCGCTCTGGCTCAGCCTCTAGATTAAAGCGCATCGCCGCCGGCAGCATTGCCCCATTGGCCAGGCCATGGTGGGTGTCGCACACGGTGGACAGGGCGTGGGCGCAGGAGTGGGTCACCCCCAACCCTTTTTGAAAGGCGATCGCCCCCATCATGGCGGCGTTGAGCATGCCGCTGCGGGCGGTTAGGTGGGCCGTCTGTTCCTCAACTGTCAGGGAGCTATTTCCACGGCGGGCAAAGGCAACGCTGGCCTCTAGATGCTGGGCCACCAAGTAAATGCCCTCTAGGGCGATGCCGTCGCACAGGGGGTTCACACCCTTGGCTAGAAAAGCCTCTACCAGGTGGGTCAGAGCGTCCATGCCCGTAGCCGCCGTTACCTTGGTGGGCAGGCCCAGCAGCAGCTCCGGGTCCGCCAGCACCACCTGGGGCAGCAGCTGGGGGTCGAACATAATTTTCTTGGCGTGGGTGGCATCGTCGGAGATTACCGTGCTGCGCCCCACTTCGCTACCGGTCCCCGCGGTGGTGGGGATGGCGACGATAGGGGGAATGGGCTGAGTGACCGGCCTGGCGTCTGGTTTACCGTCCTCGTAGTCGAACAGGTGGCCGGGGTGGTGAGTCATCAGGGCGATCGCCTTGGCCACATCCATGGGGGCCCCGCCCCCTACCGCCACAATGCCGTCGGCGCGGTGGTCTTTCCAGGCTTTTATCCCGGCGTCGACTTGGGAGACTACGGGGTTGCCCCAGACGCCGCTAAAGGTTTGGGCGGTGGGTCCTGCCAATTCTGCAATTTCGGCAAACCACGGCAGGGTGACCACGTCGCGATCGGTAACGATGAGGGAGCGTGTGATGCCCAGGGCTGCCAGGGTTTCAGGCAGCTCGGCGCGAGCGGCGGGGCCGAAGCGGATTTTGGTAGGAAAGTTGTAGGTGTGTACCATGGCCTAAATATTGATGTATTGGGCCATCTCCCAATCGGTCACCCGCGTGCTGAACTCCGACCACTCCTGCTCCTTGAACTCCAAAAACGTCTTGGTGCCCAGCTCCCCCATCATCTCCAGCAGCAGGTCATCCTGCTTAAAGGCCTGCATCGCCTCATACAGCGACCCCGGCAGCACCTCTAAGTCTGAGAACTCCGTCCCGCGGGAGAACAGGTTCTCGTCAATG
>JBCCAG010000025.1:0-14800 GCA_039814955.1 Cyanobacteria bacterium P01_A01_bin.135 | reverse complement strand
TTCATCTTTTACCAATGATTCGGGGCGTGCCGGGGCGATCGCGATAGATACTCGGACCTTGCAAATTCTGGGCGGGGCACTTGTGGGCAGTACGGGGATTGACTTATCTCAACCTGGAGCTGGCAACAGCGGCGATATCAGTATTGTTGCCAGCGACCGTATAGCGCTTTCGGGGCGAGCTTCTTTCAATAACGTAGAGACGAGTAGCTTGATTACGGCACTCACCTCAACAGAGGGTCGTGCGGGGAATATCTCAATCGAGACGGGTCTGTTTCGAGTAGCGGCTGGTGGCCGCGTCAATACCGCTACGTCATCTTCGGGGCAAGCAGGTAGGCTACAAATCAACGCCAATACGGTTCAACTTCTGGGCGGAGGGGGGCTAGTTCCTAGCGGTCTTACCAGCGGTACATCAGGCGATGGCAACGGCAACAATATTGTTATTAATTCAGCACATTTACAAGTCTTAAATGGGGCTCAGCTTGTTACGCGAACCGGGGGTTCCGGTAATGCAGGCAGCGTTATTGTCACCGCTAGCGATCGCATTACCCTCTCTGGCGTGACGGAGAGCGGCGCGTCAGTGAGTCGAATCTCCAGTGAGGTTGGCATTGGCAGCAGGGGGCGGGGCGGCAATATCAAAATCACAACTGCGGCACTGGACATTCTAGGCGGCGCTGAACTGGCCGCAAGTACCTTTGGCCGGGGAGATGCGGGCGACATTGTAATCACCGCTAGCGATCGCGTTACCCTTTCCGGGAGCACTACGCTAGCCTTTAGAAGTCGAGTTTCTACTCAAGTTGAGGGAAGCGCCATCGATGCAGACGGGGGTGATATCCGCATCAACGCGCCCGTGCTGCGAATCCTAGAGGGCGCGGAAATCACGGCAAGTACCCTGGGGATAGGCGATGCCGGCACCGTCATCGTCAACGCTGGCGATCGCCTCATAATCGATGGCGCTCTGGACTTAGGGCCATCCAGCGGCATCTTTACTACCACTGACGCCAGCGCTATGGGCAGCGGCGGCACTATTCGCCTCAGCGCCACCGACCTGCGGCTTGCCAACGGCGGAGTGATCAACGCCCGCACCCGTAGCCGCAAGCCCGGCGGCGACATTCGTATTCAAGCTGATGAGGTTGACCTAGTAAACGGCGGTCAAGTGATCACCACAGCTTCCGCCCGTGGCCCAGCGGGTGACATTACCCTTAGAGCGGGCGACGTCCGCCTATCTGGGCGCGATGCCAGCTTTGCAGTCCGTCAAGCTAGGGCTGCCGAATTCAGCAGCGAGCTTGACAATGTAAGCGATGGCCGCAGCGGGTTATTTGCCAATACTCAAGCCCTTTCTGAAGGCCCAGGCGGCAGCATCGCCGTTGGGGCCGATCGGCTCACCATCAGCGATCGCGCCATTATTTCAGCCCAGAGTGACGGGGGCGGAACGGCTGGCAACATTCGCATTGACGCCGCCGATGCCCTACAGCTTGATAGCGGTGATGTGACGACCGCTGCAGCCAACAATTCGGGAGGTAATATTCTGATCAACGCCGCCCCAGAGGCCCAAAGCGCAATCTCGCAGCTCAGGGGCGATAGCGACATCACCACCGACAGCCAGGGTGACGGCGGCAACATTACGATCCGCGGGGCAGGCATTGTTGCCTTCGATGACAGCGACATCGTTTCCCGTTCTCGGGATGCTAGCGGCGGTGACATCAGCCTCAACGCCTTTTTTAGCGAATCCAGTCCACCTGGCGATGCCAATGACTTCGACGACAATCGTCAAGTTGACCTCAACGCTGCCGGCGCCCTGGCCCCCGGCATTATTGCCACCCCCGATACCAGCTTCATCCAAAACAGCCTAGCCGACCTGCCCGAGAATATCCTCATCCCCGACGACCTGATCGCCAATAGCTGCATCGCCCGCAACGAAGACGGCAGCAGTAGCTTCGTCATCACTGGAGGTGGGGGACTACCCGAGCAGCCCGGCAGCACCACTGCTGAATACGCCACAGGCGATGTCCAACCCATCCCCGACGCAGAAGGCTGGCACCCCGGTGCCCCCATCATCGAGCCCCAGGGCGTCTACCAGCTCCCCAATGGTGAACTCGTTCTCAGCCACAGCTGCCAGTAAGGCAAGGCGCGTACCACGCCGGAGGAACTCTAGCGCACCACCTGGTAGCGCTGGGTCAACTTGTCCAACTGCTGTACCAGCAGGCTCAAGAACAGGCCCACGTCGGTCACCACTCCCACTGACTCCACCGAGCCGCGATCGCTCAGCTTGGTCACCACCGCCGGGTTGATGTCCACGCACACCATCTTGACGCCCGCTGGGGTCATGTTGCCGGTGCCAATAGAATGCAGCATGGTAGAGAGCATCAGAATCATGTCTGCACCATCGATTAGGCGGGCATATTCGGATTGAGCTTTAATCAGGTCCATCTCGGTGTCCGGCAGCGGGCCGTCGTCGCGGATAGAGCCCGCCAGGGAAAACTCCGCCCCGTTGCGCACGCATTCGTACATCACCCCGCTAGTGAGCATACCCTGCTCTACCGCCGCCGCAATGCTGCCGCAGCGGCGAATGGTGTTGATCGCCTTTAGATGATGGCGGTGGCCGCCGTGCACCGACACGCCGCGCTTCATATCCATACCTAAAGAGGTGCCCATCATCGACTGCTCAATGTCATGGACGGCGATCGCGTTGCCCCCCAGCAGCACCTGGATATAGTTATCGCGAATCAGCTTGGCCAGATGGCTGGCTCCCCCGGTATGAATCACCACCGGGCCAGCGGTCACCACCACTTTGCCTCCCTGGTCGCGGATGCGGCGTAGGTCCCAAGCAATCTGCTCTACCACTAGCTCCACCCGACGCTCGCTAGAGACACCGGATCCCATGAAGCTAAACTCTTCGCTGCTGCGCTTCTCGCGAGATTCAGGCTTGCGTACGGTGCGTAGACCTTCTACTCCTACCACCACGCGATCGCCCGTCTTGAGATCCCGCAGCAGGGAGCAGTAGGGCTGGCCTACGTCTGGAACCACAATGGCTGCGTCCATCCGCTGACCGGTGACCCGCCGCCAGCTGCCGCCCATCAGCACTTCGGTGGGGTAGATGGTGGTGACGTAGAAATCGTCTGGGGCCACCCCAGCTTTAGTCACCGTTTCCAGCTCCGCCTCGCTGGCATCCGCCGCCGCGATCGCCCCCATATCGATCAGCTGGGACATGATCTCTTCCATCACCAGATGGCTGGGAGCTGAGATTCTGATGTTAGCGGTGGAGGTATCCTGGCGCTGATTGCCCAAATCAAAGTTCAGCACCTGGAAGCTGCCGCCCCCCTTGATCACCTGGTCTAGCGCGCGGTTGATCAGACCTGAGTCGAGCAGATGGCCCTCTAGTCTTACCGTGCGGCTTTCCACCTTAGCATTGGAGGTGGTGCTGGGCATGACGGGTTCGGTGGTGCGCAGGGTAAGGCATTTAGCTGCCCCCCCAGCTTTGAGAAATTCTGTGAGCGGCGTCTCCACCACCGTAAAGCCCAGCTCATCTAGGCGCTGCTTCAAGGCGTCGGTGGCTTCATTAAGGACAATGGTCTTGTCCACGTTGACCGTGTTGCAAGCAAAATTAACTGCATCCACCTCGCCGATAGCAATGCGCTTTTCCGGCGGGATGCGCATTTCAATTAGCCGATTAGAGTAGGCATCAAAGGCGGGGGGATAGTACATCAAGTACCCGTCGGTGAGCGGGCAGAAGCAGGTATCTAGGTGATAGAAGCGCTCGTCGATTAGCCGCAGAGACAGCACCTCAATATCCAGCCACTCCGCCAAATACGGGTGGGAGTCTAATTCTGAGCGGAAGCCATAGCCGGCCCATAGCCAGCGCCCACCCCGATCCAGCAGCGCGTCCCCCGCCCCCTCAAAGGGTAAGCTCTTGGGCAGCTCATGCACCTGATAGCCCTCTTCCTCAAACCACTGCTTGAAGTGGGGCTCCTCTCCCTGGCGCTCGGGGTGATAGAAGCGGCTCAGCACCACGGTCTTGCCCAGCACCAGCCCTGCATTAGCGGTAAACACCATGTCCGGCCAGCCGTGCTGGGGTTTGACCAGGTCCACCGTGGCGTACTGGGTTAGGGTCTGATAGAGCCTGTTCCACTGCTCCTCAGCGCGATCGCGAGAGGAGCGATGAACGTTGCCCTCCATCCAAGGATTAATGACGTAGTCGACGTCGTAATGGTGAGGCGGGCACATGAGGATGCGAACCGGATGAGTCATGGTGGAAGCTCTGTATGCTGGAGGACGATGCCGCATTAACGCTGCTTTGGATGAGGTAGGCGCAGATAGAGCGCTTCCCTGTTCAAGTCTGATGGACCTAAAGTCTAATGGCCCACTAGATTTGAACGATATACCCAGTACAAGTGGGATAGCTGACAAGCCAGTTGCCCATTATAGAGCACGACCTAGACGTTCTATCCCCATTACCAGAACCGTCATCAAGGTCTCAAGACAATTAGGGGCTTCGTTACGTTCTTTGAAGTTTTGCGGGCATATGCAAACTGCGCTAATCACGCTGCTGTAGACTAGGAGCAAATTTGAGCGGATGTAGAATTCCGGCTCAACGCCAGGCTCTTCTAGGGCTGGCTCTCACTGCCCGTCATTATCAGATCCTAGGTCTCCCAAGGCGTTGCCTTTTGTAAACGCCGAGGTCATCATAAATCGTTCGGATAGGAGCTTTTATTTAATGTCTCACTCTGTCAAAATCTACGACACCTGCATCGGCTGCACCCAGTGCGTTCGGGCTTGCCCAACCGACGTTCTAGAGATGGTGCCTTGGGACGGCTGTAAAGCAGGTCAGATTGCCTCATCTCCCCGCACTGAGGACTGCGTCGGCTGTAAGCGCTGTGAAACGGCTTGTCCTACCGACTTCCTGAGCATTCGTGTTTACCTGGGTGCTGAGACCACCCGCAGCATGGGTCTCGCGTACTAAGCTTAGATTTTGTACAACTGGTTTTGTACTTTTGTACAGCTATTGCTCAAAGTAAAGCGGAACGAAGGATATGTAGTTATCCCGTTCCGCTTTGCTTTTGTGGCTGCAGGGCTTGGTGTACCCGACATGGTGTGTCGGCAAAGGATACCAGAGCTACTGGCTAAGCTCCCTCACTGCCATAGCCAAGGCCAAATCGACGATTCCAGTCGATAATTTGCTGCAGCTCGGTGGGTTTACGTGGCTCGTCCGGGGAGGTAGCGCTCTGCAGGGGCAAAGCGATCGCCTTGGGGGCACAGCGCCCCCAGGCGTCAACCAAGTGGAGCACTAGCCCAATCATCAGGTAGATGCCCCCTAAGGCAGCAGCGGCGTCAAATACCAGTGTTAGGAGATCCATAGCCGTTATTGTGAACCGTTATTGTAGAAGTTGAGTCTGATTCGCTGTACGCCCTACTGCCGGCAGGCGTATGGGCCTATGAATGGGACTACGAAAGCGCGTTCAGGTGAATATGCTTGTAGCCAAGCTTGATTTCAAATTCGTCGCCAGGCTGCAGGTTCATTTCCTGCGTGTAGGAGGAACCGATGACAATTTGGCCGTTCTTTTGCACCCTAGCCTTGTAGTCAGCTTCGCGACCCCGCCGGTCCTTCGTACCAGCAGGCTCCAACTGAATACCCTTTGCCTCAAGCAGCGCATCGTAGAAATCGGCTAGGTTGGTTTTCTCCTGTCCCTGCTTATTCAAACTAATGTAGCCACATTCACGAGCCGTTTCTCGCTTGGAAAGATGGGATAGGGACTCTACCTTTTGAAGCAGCGCTTTACCTGTCAATGGTTTACTCATAGCTTTGTTTGTCGTGCCAAGGGATTACGGATATTGATACAGCCTTGTGCAATTGGTGATGCTGTCTAAAATATATCACGCCAAACTTAACAGCTCCGACTTTTTTCTAAGCGGCATAGTGGCTAGGCTTAGTGAGTTTAATTGCTGAACCTTGCCGAAAGGCGCGAAATCTCCCTCAAAGATCTCGCTTCCACAAAAACAAATTTGTCGCTTGACCCGGAATATTTTTTGTTGCCGAGCCAGAGAATACTAGAGCCGCGCGGCGGTGACTGTTGTTCTGATTTGAATGGAGTTTGCTTTGTTGAGTGAGGATACGGTCTACGCTTTGGCCCATTTTGAGAATGTCGTGGTAGTAGACTAGGGCGGATGTAGACGGGGACACCACGTTGGCGGACTGCCCTGTCTAAACTAATAGCCAATTTAGCTGGCACAAGTGCTCACCCCTACTTCCTCTCTAAAATGACCCCAAACAGCGATACGCTCTCGGGTTCTGCAGCGCCGCTAGCGCTTCGAGCGGCCTTACTAGACTGTGTTGACGACCCTTTTCACGAGGAGCTGCACCGCAGCATCCGCTACATCCCTGATGGCCTGCTGGTGATCGAAAAGGGGCACATTTTGGCCCTCGGCCCCTATGAAACACTCCAAGCGACCTACCAGAGAATTCCAGTCCATCACTACCCAAACTGCATCATCACCCCCGGATTTATAGATACCCATATTCATTACCCTCAGATGGGGGTAGTTGCCGCCTATGGAGAGCAGCTTCTAAGCTGGTTAACCGAGTATGTTTTCCCTGAAGAGAAACGGTTCCACAGCAAGCCCTATGCCCTTCGGGTAGCCGAGTTATTTCTAGATGAGCTGCTGCGCCACGGGACGACCACTGCGCTGGTCTTTACCACCATCTTTCCAGAGTCGGTAAACGCCTTTTTCGAGGCGGCGCAGCAGCGCAATTTGCGGATGATTGCCGGCAAGGTGATGATGGATCGCCACGCCCCCGACGGACTGCGGGACACCGCCAGCAGCGCCTATGAAGATACCGAGGCGCTTATTCACCGCTGGCACCACCAGGGGCGCGCCCTCTACGCCGTGACACCTCGATTTGCGGTTACCTCGTCCCCGGAGCAGCTAGCGGTAGCGGGCCAGCTCCTACAAGAATTTCCCGATGTCTATCTCCACACCCATCTTTCAGAAAATGTGGATGAAGTGGCGGCGGTTAAATCGCTTTTTCCCCACTGCAGCGACTATCTGCAGGTGTACGAGCAGGCTGGGCTCGTGACTGACCGCTCCGTATTTGCCCATGGGGTACAGCTTTCGACGTCAGAGTTCCAGCGGCTAGCGGCAGCGAACGCGGCGATCGCCTTTTGCCCCTCCTCTAATATGTTTTTGGGCAGCGGGCTGTTTCCCCTACACCGGGCAGTCGAATTACCCTCGCTTAAGCTAGGTCTGGGTACCGATATCGGGGCTGGCACCAGCTTTTCCCTGCTGAATACCGCTGGCGATGCCTACAAGGTAGCCCAACTGCAAGGCAAGACCCTGTCGCCGTTTCAAGCGTTCTTCCTCGCCACCCTAGGCGGCGCTCGGGCCTTAAATCTGGGGCATCTGCTAGGGAACTTTGCCGTGGGCAAAGAGGCGGATGTGGTAGTGCTCAACCCCCGAGCCACGCCGCTGATGGCATTTCGCAATGCTGAGTGGCCCACCACCCTAGAGGCTCTAGGCGACTGCTTATTTTCTCTAATGATTGTAGGAGACGAGCGCGCCGTGGAGGCCACTTACATTATGGGTCAGCCCACAGGGCCGCGCCCCTAAGCCCGGCGGTGACATCTAACCGCGCTGCCAAAATCACCATGCTAGGCGGCTATAATATCGCGCAGCTGCGCGGCGACCCAGTCCGGCGCTTCTAGGGGAATTAGGTGGCCCACCCCGGCGATCGCCTTGAGTTCGGCGTTTGGAATCACCCCGATTACATCGCTGTGAATGACGTCGAAGGGAATCACCGGATCGTCCTGGGAGGCGAGCACCGTTACCGGCACCGCAAGCTGGTTCATCTGGTTTGCAATCGAATTATTCATCCCTTCCCGCAGCCACCAGCGCCAGGCGCTGTCGTCCACAATCATGTGGGTCTGGGTGGCGACTTGCCGCTGCTCATCGGTGAGCGGAGCCTTGGCGGCGTTTTTGAGGGTGGTCTCGGCGTTCTCTCGGCTGGGGTGGTTGCTGAGCATCCGCTGCTTTTCTGATTCAGGCATGGGCTCGGTGGTTGGGGGGGAGGGGGCCACCAAAACCACCTGCCGAGGAGGCTTCTGGCTGCTTACGGCTACCTGCAGGGCAATCTTGCCGCCCATGGAGTGGCCCACCAGCAGGTAGTCTGCTAGCCCTAGCCGCTCAACTTCGGCGATGACGGCGCGGGTGTATTCCGGGATGGAAAGCTGCTGCGGGGCGAAGGTATTGCCAAAGCCCGGCAAGTTGATGGCGACGCAGCGGCAGTCCAAGAGCTGCTGGGCTACCCAGGTCCAGCTTTCTGCTGCGCCGCCGAAGTAATGCAAAAATACGATGGTGCTGTCGCCGCTACCCCATTCAAGGGAGCGGGCAGGGGTGAGATCGCTGATCATAGCCGTGATTGATGATTGAGTTACCTGACGTCGCGAGCCCGGAAGCGAGCGTCCACGTAGTCTTTGCCACGCTGAATCGCATCGCGACGGGTGGAGGCAAAGGGCACGGCGACGGCGGCTCCATCGACGTAGTTAGCCCATACGGAATAGAAGACAAATCCATCTTCCTCGCTTTGGTCTATCTCGAGCTGCCAGCCGCGATAGTCGAAAGACCAGACGATATTAGGAAAATCGGGATCAAGAATAACCATGGACAGCCTGCAAGAATAACTCGGCGCTAGCCAAATGGCGATAACCGAATCATAACCTCTCCGGAGGCTGCACGCTTGCCGCTGCCCTATCACCGCTGCTAATCGCCAGTGACTGCCCACCCATAGAAACCCACTGAGATGGGATAGACTAAAGCCAGCGAGGGGGATAGCGTATGAACGTCGGCGTAATTGTGTTTCCGGGCTCCAACTGCGATCGCGATGCGGCGATGGTAACGCGGGATGTGCTGGGCTTACCCACCCGCATGGTGTGGCATCAGGAAGACAATCTCGATGATTTAGACCTGATTATCGTCCCCGGCGGCTTTAGCTACGGCGACTACCTGCGCTGCGGGGCGATCGCCCGCTTCTCTCCGGCCATGGCGGCGACGGTGGCCCATGCCGAAGCGGGCAAGCTAGTGCTTGGCATCTGCAACGGCTTTCAAATTTTGACCGAGGTGGGGCTAATGCCCGGGGCGCTGATTCGCAACCGCGACCTGCACTTCATCTGTGACCGCGTCCCACTGCGGGTAGAGCGCATCAACCTACCCTGGACCCAGAACTACCGGGCCGGGGAGGTGATTACCCTACCCGTTGCCCATGGGGAGGGCTGCTATTTTGCCGAGGAATCGACGCTGGCGGAGCTAGAGCGCCACCACCAGGTGATGTTTCGCTACTGCACGGCGGAAGGCGAGGTCAATCAGGCGGGCAACATCAATGGCTCTTTGAGCAACATTGCCGGCATCTGTAACCGCAAAGGCAACGTGCTGGGGCTAATGCCCCACCCAGAACGGGCCTCGGATCCGGCGATAGGGCTGACGGATGGACTGCGGCTATTCGAGGGAGTAGTGGCTACTTTGGCAGCAGCTTAAATCCCGGCTCCGTCCAGATATTGCTCAATATCCCGATTCTTGAGCTGGCAAGCCGTTGCGTGATGGCTGTGGCCTGCCACGGAAGGAACGTGGTTGAGGGAGCGATTTTGCAGCTGTAGGGCACCCACCTGCTGCTCTAGCACCTCAATTCGATCGAGCAATGTCCGAATCACCTGAGCCTCAGAATCTGGCAGAATGCCGTGCTCCAGCGGGTCCACCCGTTCCCCAGAGCGGTGAACAATGCGTCCTGGTACCCCCACCACCGTGCAGTCGGAGGGGACATCTCGCAGCACCACCGACCCGGCCCCGATGCGGACGTCATCGCCGATTTGCAGGTTGCCCAGCACTTTGGCCCCGGCCCCCACAACGACATTGTTGCCCAAGGTGGGGTGGCGCTTGCCGCTCTCTTTGCCGGTGCCACCCAAAGTAACGCCTTGGTAAATCAAGCAGTAGTCCCCCAGAATTGCCGTCTCCCCAATCACCACCCCCATGCCGTGGTCAATAAAAATGCCTTTCCCCAGGCGAGCGCCGGGGTGAATCTCAATGCCGGTGATGAAGCGGGATAGGTGAGAAACCAGCCGGGGCAAAAAGGGGACTCTCAAACGGTAGAGCTGGTGGGCGTAGCGGTGCAGGGCGATCGCCTGTAGGCCGGGATAGCATAGGAGAACCTCAAGCCAGTTGCGGGCGGCAGGATCGCGGTCGAAAATGATTTTGAAGTCGGCGGCAAGGGTCGAGAGCACGGATGATTCTCCGAAGATGCATCAAGCCTTATTATAGTCGGCCCCTCTCGCCGGTCTACCAGGCATGGCGGGGAGATTTGCAGTCTGATTCAGCTAGGCCTGACTAAGGGCTGCCCTGCACCCCAAGCTGATAGTCGTAGCGCACCCCCGGATCGAACGACCCCACCCACACCTGGTATTCACCGGGGCCCCAGTTCTGGGCCTGCAGCCTGGCGTCAGCGTTGTTGGAGTCGTCGGCGCAGAACACCTGGCCGCCCCCCCTAACGAGCAAAGTGGTATCCTGGCCGCCACTGTTGACGCTCAAAGTAATCCGAGACAAGGCCTGGGGCAGGATCAAAATATGGTCGGGTTCACTTTCCCCATAGCCGATGCAGTGGTTGCCCTGCGCATCCTGACGGGCAATTGTCGACAGCGGGGTAGTGCCTTGGGTATGGCCCTGCAGTGGCCTCGCCACTGACCCATTGCGCAGGGTTGCCGAGCCAAAGTTGGCGGCGGACTGACCCACCGCCGGGGAAATGAGTCCTACCACGCCGAGGCCACAAAGCAGGGCATAGGCGTAGCGTAGCGATTTGACGGTGGGTTGACGAGGGCTGACCATAATGTCACAGCAAAAGAGAACTTGGATGATTCAACGCAGACGCTAGACGAAACCACCGCCAGCGGGCAGTGGCTTCCCGAAAGTAGACTACGAAACAAAGGCGTAGTAGATCAACCCAGTCATGAAGCACTTCCTGGACCAGGGAGCAGGGGTAGCGGCGCGCCACCCACCCCAACCTCTAGACGAGTCTTAAGGAACTGCTATGCCTCAATCATGCCTAATTCGCTGGGGTGATGTTGGACAAGCGGGTGCAAGATCCTTCACCGTCACAGGCTGACGCTGCCCCAAGCTATCGGTGCGCCACAGTGAGGCTATAGCGCCCTCAACATTACGGTCTAGGAGCAGCCCATGGCAGACATTCGCGGCACCAATTTTCCCGATCGGATCACGGGTACCGGCTTTGCCGATCTATTAATTGGCTTTGGCGGCGGCGATCGCATCCGCGGTTTAGCTGGCAACGATCGAATTTTTGGCGGTTCTGGGGACGATGATATCGGCGGCGGCACCGGCGATGACGACATCGATGGTGGCACCGGGGACGACGAGATCGACGGCCAGAACGGCGACGATGTGATCCTCGGCTTTGATGGGGAGGACGAGATTCGCGGTGGGGACGGGGACGACGTGCTCCGGGGGGAAGACGACGAGGACTTCTTAGATGGGGAGGACGGCGACGATCGCCTGGAAGGAGGCGACGACGACGATCGCCTAGAAGGGGGCGACGGGGACGACGAACTAGAAGGGGGCGACGACGACGATGTGCTCAACGGGGAAGACGGGGACGACGACCTGAGGGGTGACGACGGCGACGATGTGCTTGTAGGGGGCCGCGGTGAGGATGACCTAGAGGGGGGCAACGGCAGCGATCGCCTATTTGGCGGGGCGGATGAGGACGAGCTAGAGGGGGGCAACGGCGACGACCTGCTGCGGGGCGGTAGCGATGACGATACCCTGGCGGGCAACGATGGGGACGATAGCCTATTTGGCGAGGCGGGTAACGATGAGCTGATGGGGGGCGATGGCAACGACCTGCTGCGGGGCGGTGGTCAGCGGGATAGCTTATTTGGTGAGGCAGGCCGCGATGTGCTGCGGGGTGATGGTGGCAGCGATCGCCTAGAAGGGGGCGACGGCAGTGACCTGCTCAACGGGGGCGGCGCGGCTGACCGGCTAATCGGCGGCGATGGGCGCGACCGGCTGATTGGCGGCGGCGGCAATGACCAGCTGGTGGGGGTAGATGAGGATGAGCGAAATCCGGGCCGCGGGGAGGTAGACCTATTGACCGGCGGCGGCGGGCGCGATCGCTTTGTGCTGGGCAACCGCGACCGGGTGTTCTACGACGATGGGCGACGCGGCGCAGGGCGGCGCGACTATGCCCTCATTAGGGACTTCAATCTGCGCCGGGATGTGCTGGTGCTGCGGGGCCGGCCGAGCGACTACCTGCTGCGGCAATCGCCCGTGCGCGGCACCAGCTCCCAAGACATTGGCATTTTTCTAGACCGGGGCAGCGATCGCAACGCCGAGCTAATAGCGGTGCTCAATGGGGTCGGGGACTTCGACTTGACCAGCCGCGCCACCCGCTTTGTCTAGGGAATTAATTTGTAGCAAATGTCTTAATGCATTAGGATGTTTGCGCGCCCCGTTGCCCTTGCACCCTGCTTGAGCCAATTGGATTGCCTCCGAATGGACCAGCGCAATAGGTTTACGCCCCTAACCGGTTGAGGTCCTTCCCCCTATGGACAGCCCGCATTTCATCTTTATTTCCTATCGCCGTAGCGACAGCATTTCAGAAGCGGGGCGCATCTACGACAGCCTTGCCGCCCACTTTGGCCATGAGCGAGTGTTTAAAGATGTGTTTGATATTCCCTATGGCGTGGACTTTGTCACCCACCTAGAGCAGGCCGTCAGCCAATGTCAGGTACTGCTCGCCATCGTTGGCAACACTTGGGTAGAGGTAGCTCACCCCGATGGCTCACGCCGCCTCAATGATCCAGAAGACTTTGTGCGCGTTGAGGTGGCCTCGGCCCTGGAGCGCGACATCCTGGTGATTCCCGTTTTGGTCAATGGGGCACCCATGCCCCGCTCGGACCAGCTACCGGCGGATCTGAAGCCCCTAGCGCGACGCAATGCGGCCCAGGTACGGCACGATCCGGACTACCACGACGACATGAATCGGCTGATTGGTATCGTTCGGGACCACTTCAATCGAATCGATCCGACGGCGGCAGATAGTTACCCCCATAAGGCAGCGCCCCCGACCCGCGATCGCGGTGGCCCGACCCATGAGGTGAGCACCCTGGCTATCCTAAGCGGGGTGAACGGGCTGTTGAGCTTGCTTGACCCCTTCCTATTTGGGGAGGGCTTTGACCTAGTTGCCGTTGCTTTTGGAGGGGCCTTGGCGATCGCCTGCCTTGCTGCCGCCTTCGGCCTATATCGTCTCAAACCTTGGGCCTGGCCGATGGCTCTGCTCTGTCATCTGTCGGCAATCCCTATCAGCATCGGCCTGATGGTCTTCTACGGCGTATTCGAGGCGGGGGGCGGTGATGTGGGCTTCATTATCCTCATTCCTGCAATCAGCGCCGTGGTTGTAGCAGCCCTATTTCGCCCGCGCATTCGCCGCCGCTTGGGTTAGCCTATATTCTGGCAATAGTCACTGCTTGGGGCTGGTCTTGGTACTTACCCCGCCGCTTCTCGTAGCTTACTTCGCAGGGCTCCCCTTCAAAGAACAGCAGCTGCACAATGCCCTCCCCCGCATAAATCCGGCAGTCGGCGCTAGAAGAGTTGGAGAATTCTAGAGTCAGGTGGCCCCGCCAGGCCGCCTCTGCCGGGGTTAGGTTGGCAATGATGCCGCAGCGGGCGTAGGTGCTCTTGCCAATGCAGATCACGCTGATGTTGTCGGGAACGCTCAGATGCTCCAGGGCTACCCCTAATCCATAAGAATGGGCGGGCAGGATAAAAAACTCCCCCTGCTCATCTCGGTGCAGCTCGGTGGGAATCAGATTGTCGGGATTAAAGCACTTGGGGTCCACCACGGTGCCGGGGATGTGGCGAAAGATGCGAAACTCAGCCGGGGACAGGCGGATGTCATAGCCGTAGGACGACAGGCCGTAGCTAATCACCGGGCGATCGCTACCGTTGAGCCCGTTACCATTTAGCCCATTAACCTGCAGGGACAGCCGCCGCACCAGTGCAGGCTCGAAGGGTTCAATCATGCCCGAGCGGGCCATCTGTGTAATCCAGGCGTCGTTTTTAATCATAGTATTTGCCTCAGAAGTATTCCCGTTAGCAGCTCCTGTAGAAACCACCCGCCTAAAAACGCACAATGCGCCGCAGTTCCGTCACCTGGTCCGCTACCTGCAGTACGCCGCGCGGCATCTCTGGCCCGGTTAAGACCACATCTACGTGGGACGGACGCTGCTGCAGAAAGGTGACTAGCTCATTGGCATCCACCACCCCAAACTTAATGGCCAAGCTCAGCTCATCCAGCACCACCAGGGAGTAGCGGCCCTGATTCACCACCGCCTGGGTATGAATCCACAGGGACTGCATCGCCTCAACTTCTACCCCGTCAAGTTGGGGGGTATCCACGCACCGCGGCAAGTTACAGCGCAGCCAGTCCAGACGCTGACTGAGCTGCACCGGGTTTTCTGGCCCTTGAGCAATGCCGCCTTTGAGAAACTGCACAATCAGCACCGAGGTCCCTTGCCCCGCTGCCCGCAGGGCCTGGGCCATCACGTCGGTAAAGAAGCTGCGATAGGCGCAGGTAAATACCTGAATCTGACCATCTATCACATGGAGATGACGGGGTGAGGGAGGGCAGTCCAATTGCGGAAGCTGGGAGACCATCTATTGTGCTTCTAGTTGACGATAGCCTACGGCTTGCCGGAGCGGCCGGCAGAATCATCCGCGCAATGCCGACACCGCAACTGCGCTAACCGCTCTTCTC
>JBCCAG010000692.1:0-2657 GCA_039814955.1 Cyanobacteria bacterium P01_A01_bin.135 | reverse complement strand
TAAAATTTCCGCCTGAGGTCGCCCAATCAGCTCGGCAAACCGCTGGTTCACCTCAATGAATTCCCCCGTTTCTAGCGCAGTAATGGCGATGCCATTGGGGCTGGCTTGAAAGGCGGCGGCAAACTTCTCTTCCGACTGCCGCAAGGCTTGGGTGCGCTGCTCCACCAAGGTTTCAAGCTGATGGGAGTAGGCTTCAAGCTGCGATCGCGACTGCGCTAGATCGCTCGCCATCTGGTTAAAGCTTTGAACGAGTAGGTCGACCTCTTGGATGGGGGACCCATATATCGGCTGGGGCGCTCCCCCCTGGGCAAGCGCTTGGCTGGCTAGCCCCAACCGCAAAATAGGCCGGTTAAGCCGCTGGGCCAAAAGCGAGCTCAGTAGGGTCGAGATGACCAAAGCCAGGAGACACAGCAGCACCGTATTGCGGTTGTTCTTATCGATTTCGGCGGTGACATCGGCTTCCGGCAGCACCGATACGCCAAACCACTGCAGCCCGTAGTCATCGGTGAAGGGGGTCACCTGGGCCCAGTAGTTTTCATCGTCGACCTCAAACTGAATCCGCCTGTCGGTCTGAACTTGCTCTAGCGGACCGAGCTGAGTCAGCAGCTGAGCAACGGCTAGCTCCCCCAGGGTGTTTTCGCGGCGCATCGTCGACTCGGAGGTGGCAATGATTGTCCCACCGGGTTGAACGAGGAGAGCCTCACTATCGGTGGTGAATTTGAGCGCCTGCAGGAGTTGCTCTAGGGCCACCACAGTAAAGTCGGCCCCGAAAACGCCGATCAGGGTCTCGTCAGGGTCAACCAGCGGGCGGACAAAGCTGATGCCGAGCTCGGGCGGATCTCCCGCAAACTGGTAGGTATTCGTCCATATCGGCTCCGTGGCCTCCGTGGCCGCACGGTACCAGGGGCGCTCCCGAGGATTATATTCATAAGCAGTGGTCTCTAGGAGTGGCCCAACAGTGCCGTCAGTTTCCATGGCGTAGATATCGAGGCGGGTCTCGTCTGAGTCCGCGCTAACGCCAAGCTTCCGTTGCCCATCGGGAAGCTTGTGCAGCTCGACATAGCGGCCCTCGCTGCTGCCATAGTACAGGTACGTTACATGGGGAAAGCGATCGCTCTGACGCGCCAAATAGGGTGCCCAGCTTTTCAGGTCTGCTGGGTCAAGGTGTCCTAGCTCTAAGGCATCGGCATTTTGCTGCGTGACAGCGGGCGGTATGGCTGTGTAAGTACCCAACCGGCTGTGAAACCGCTCGCTGGTATCGTCTAAGAGCTGATAGGCCAGGTGCTCAACTGCGCGGTAGCCGTTGCGGTAGGCCAGCCAGCCAGCCAGCCCCACCATGACCACAACCTGGGTGAGCAGCGGCACCAGCAAGATGAGGCGCATGGAGACACGCCGCGGCAGCCGCTGTTGTCCATTTGGAGTCTTGGACTGTACTTGTTTAGGTTGTACTGGTAAGGTGTGGCGCATGAGTCCACTGTCTTGTCAGGATGGCACTTCATTGGGCTATCGGTCCAAGCAAAATGTCCACTCCCCGGGTACCTTCTGCTAATCTATTGCAGCGTGCTAATACTGCTATTGTCATAACCCCTATAAGCTTGGTATTTACACCATAACAGGAGGATCTTGCCTTAATAATGAATGGTCCTTCCCCTGATGAAACCTATCCCATGCCGGGGCAGCGGCGGCTAGCTTACCTAAAGCCAATCGTTACCAGCCCCAACATCATCGTTGGCGATTACACCTATTACGACGATGCCGACGGCCCCGAGCATTTTGAGCGCAACGTGCTCTACCATTTCGATTTCATCGGCGACAAGCTAATCATCGGCAAGTTCTGCTGCATCGCTTCCGGCGTCAAATTCATCATGAACGGCGGCAACCACCGCACCGACTGGATTACCAACTACCCCTTTCCGGTGTTTGGCCACGGTTGGGAGTGCGCCATGCCAGAGGATTGGCCCAATAAGGGAGATACGGTGATTGGCAACGATGTGTGGCTGGGCTACGGCGTCACCGTCATGCCGGGGGTGCACATCGGCGATGGGGCCATCGTCGCCTCCCAGTCGGTGGTGACTCAATCCGTTGCGCCCTACGCGGTGGTAGGGGGCAACCCAGCGCGGGAGATTCGCAAACGGTTCAGCGATGAGGCGATCGCCGCCCTGCTGGAAATCCGCTGGTGGGACTGGGAGATCGAAAAAATTACCCATAACCTGCAGACAATTTGTGGGGCTGACGTTGGGGCCCTAAGGTCGATAAGCGCTGATGAATAGGAGCCTACAAAGGTCTGCCGCAAACGCTGATTTGCGCTCAGGCGTCTTTCCGCCGCTGTGTAACGCCAGAGCCACCGGCAAGCATAATGAGAGTAACTGCAACACCATAACCACCCCTAGACGATGCGCAAATTCGCCGCCCTGCTTGCTCTATTGGCCCTCACCGCCTGCCAAGCTGACACCACAACTGACGCTGGCACCGACGCTGATACTGCCGACACCGGCGACCTCCCCGGCGCTGGTGTTACCATTCGCTCTGCCAACACCGATTGGCTAGAGGAGCAGTTCACCACCGAAATCGTCAACATTGGACTAGCGGAGCTGGGTTACGAGTTAGAGGACATCCGGCAGGTGGACTACGCCGCCCTGCATGTCTCGGTGGCCAAT
>JBCCAG010000383.1:0-4469 GCA_039814955.1 Cyanobacteria bacterium P01_A01_bin.135 | reverse complement strand
TCCCTCAATAGCTGCTCCCGCATGGAGGACCACTTCGGGTTTGACCTCGGCGATACCCACGTGGGGCAGGGCAGCCTGCTGTACAAAAGTGGCGTGATTGAAGGGCGATCGCTGCCCCAGTTCCCCGGC
Organism: Cyanobacteria bacterium P01_A01_bin.135; assembly: GCA_039814955.1. GTDB lineage: Bacteria > Cyanobacteriota > Cyanobacteriia > CAKZMO01 > CAKZMO01 > JBCCAG01. The sequence continues at coordinate 4,340 of JBCCAG010000383.1, read as the reverse complement.
CTAGAAGCGGCGGGCAAGCAAACCGTTGCGGAGTACATCACCCTGTTTCCCAACCTCATGCTGGGGGTCCATCCCGACTACTTTCTGGTGTTTATTGCCAACCCCATCCGCCATGATCAAACCGCAGAGCGGATGATCTTTTACTTTGTGGGGGATGAGGCCATGACCCCCGAGAACGAAGCCCTGCGCCACTTACCCATCGATCTATGGAAGCTCACCAACGACGAAGACATCGAGATGATCGAGCGCATGCAGATGGGGCGGCGATCGCCGGGCTTTGATGGGGGCTGCTTCTCTCCGGCGCTGGAGCAGCCGGTGTACCGCTTTCAGCAGAAGGTTGCGCAGGTCGTTGATTTGGCGTAGGGACGTGGCGTTGCCATGTCCCTACAAGATGCATATCCTCCTTACAGAAGACTTTTTCCTATGAAACCCACCGCCTCTGTCGTCGTCATCGGGGCCGGCATCGTCGGCTGCAGCGTCGCTTACCACCTCGCTAAGCTGGGCTGGACCGACATCGTTATTGTTGAGCAAGGGCCGCTGTTTGCCACCGGCGGCTCCACCTCCCACGCCCCCGGTCTAATCTTCCAGACCAACGCCTCCAAAACCATGACCAAGCTGGCCCAGTACACCATCGACCTCTACAGCCAGCTCAGTACTGACGAGGGGCCCGCCTACTACCCGGTGGGCAGCGTCGAGGTGGCCTATACCGAAGCCCGCCTGGAAGAGCTAAAGCGCAAGCTAGGTTGGGCCAAGTCTTGGGGGGTGGAGGGGGCTGCTCTGCTAGCACCAGCAGAGGTGAAGGCTAAAGTGCCGCTCATTGACGAGACCAAGATTTTGGGCGGCTACCATGTCCCCAGCGACGGGATTGCCAAAGCGCTGCGGGCGGCGGAAGCGCTGGCAAACGAGGCCCGCAGCGCTGGGGCGGCGGAATTCTACGGCGAGACCACCGTCACCGATATTGAGGTGGTAGACGGGCGCGTTAGGGCCGTGGTGACGGATAAGGGTCGCATCGAAACGCCCAAGGTCCTGGTGTGTGCCGGGATTTGGGGGCCGCGCATTGGCCGCATGGTGGGGGAGGTGATTCCCCTGACGCCGGTGCAGCACCAGTACGTGAAAACCGGCCCGATTCCGGAGCTGGCCGCTGCCGCTGCCGAAGTGGAGCAGCCCATCGTCCGCCATCAGGACCACGCCATGTACTTCCGCCAGCACCAGGACTGCTGGGGGATTGGGTCCTATCAGCACGAACCGCTACTGGTGGACCCGGACAACATTTTGCCCTACGCCGAAGCACCTGTGATGCCATCGGTAAAGCCCTTTACTGAAGAGCATTTTACCCCTGCCTGGGAATCGACCAAAGAACTATTTCCCGCCCTCGCTGACGCGGAGCTGACCTATAAAATCAACGGCATGTTCTCCTTTACGCCGGATTCAGGCTCCGTGATTGGCGAATCGACTAAAGCGAAGGGCTTTTGGGTAGCCGAGGCGGTGTGGGTGACCCACGGCGGTGGCGTGGGTAAAGTGGTGGCGGACCTGATGACCACTGGGGTTACTAGCTTAGACCTGCATGAGGCCGATATCCACCGCTTCCCGCTGGTGTGCCAGAGCCCCGGCTACATCACCCGGGCCGGGTCCCAGCAGTACGACGAGGTGTACGACATCATCCACCCGCTGGACCAGCAGACCCACTCCCGGGAGCTCAGGACCAGCCCCTTTCACCCCCGGCTTCAAGGCTTAGGAGCGCAGTTTGTCTTCAGCGCCGGGTGGGAGCGGCCCCAGTGGTTTAAGGCCAACGTCGCTCTGCTAGAGGAGTACGCTATTCCCCAGCGGCAGGGATGGGAAGCCCGTAACTGGTCGCCAATTCAGGGGGCGGAGCACTTAGCCACCCGCGATCGCGTTGCCCTGTACGACCTCACCCCCTTCGCCAAGTTCGAGGTCACCGGGCCCGGGGCGGTAGCCTACCTGCAAAACCTCTGCGCCAACAACGTCGATAAGCCCGTAGGCAAGGTGATCTACACCGCCATGCTGGACGCCAGCGGCGGCATTAAGTGCGACCTGACGGTGAGCCGCCTGGGGCCGGAGAAATATTGGGTGGTGACCGGCGGCTCGGTCCACGGCCACGACCTGGCTTGGATGCAGGCCCACCTACCAGCAGACGGTTCAGTACAAATTCAAGACGTCTCATCCAGCTACTGCTGCGTCGGCCTGTGGGGTCCAAAAGCTCCGGCGGTGCTGCAGTCCCTGACAAAAACAGACCTGTCAAAGCCTAAGTTTGGCTTTTTCACCCACCAGCCTTTCTACATCGGCAAGATTCCCGTGCTCGCTTCGCGGGTATCTTACGTCGGCGAAGACGGCTGGGAAATCTATGCCCCCACCGAATCGGGGCTGAAGCTATGGGATTTGCTGCGGGATGCCGGTAAGCCCCACGGCATGATTGCCGCCGGAATGGGGGCATTTGAGACCCTGCGGTTAGAGAAGGGCATGCTGCTGTGGGGTAGCGACATCCATACCGAGACCGACCCCTACGAGGCGGGTCTGGGCTTTGCGGTGAAGCCCAATAAAGGTGACTTCATCGGCAAGGCGGCACTGCAGCAGCGGCGAGACTACCCCAGCCGCAAACTCTGCTATCTGACCCTGGATGACCCAGCGGCGGTGGTGATGGGCAAGGAGCCGGTGATTGCGGAAGATGGCAAGGTGCTGGGCTATGTCACCAGCGCGGGCTACGGCTATAGTCTGGGGCGGTGCGTGGCCTATGCTTACCTGCCCTTGGGCTATGCCACTCCTGGCACGGTGGTGAGCGTGGAGTATTTTGGGCGATCGCTCAGCGCGACGGTGCAGAAGTAGATTATCCCCATGTCGGGTGGGCGATGCCCACCCGACTAACCATATGCCATGAGAACTATCGCTTTAGAGCTGCTGTTTGTTCTGCTGTGGAGCTCAGGCTTCATCGGCGCTAAGTACGGCCTACCCTACGCCGGGACCTTCACCCTGCTATTCATTCGCTACAGCCTAGTGACCCTGCTGCTAGGGCTGTGGCTCCGCTACCGCAAGCAGCTTCGCCTGAGAAGCTGGGCCGTCGTCGGGCGCTCCGCCATTGTTGGGCTGCTGGCCCACGCCGTTTGGCTTAGTGCCGTCCTCGGTACAATTGACCTGGGGGCGTCCCTGTGGATTGTGGCCTTGATTACGGCCCTGCAGCCCATGGCCACCAGTGTTCTGTCGGGACCGCTTTTGGGGGAGCCGGTTTCCCGGATGCAGTGGGCGGGGATGGGGGTTGGCTTTGCGGGGGTCGTGGTGGTGATTGCGGCCAAGCTCGGGGCCGAGACTGAGGCCTCCTGGATTGCCTACGGCCTGCCCTTTCTCTCGACCATCAGCCTCACCGTAGCCACCCTCTACCAGCGCCACCTCAACCGTCGTGCCGATGGCCTGACGCTGCCCGTGGTGCCCAGCCTGTTCGTCCAGGCAGCGGCCTCGGCGATCGCCCTCTATCCGCTGGCCGCCTGGGAGGGACTGCAGGTGCAGTGGACCGGCCAGTTTGTGTTTGCCCTGCTCTGGTTAGCCCTGGTGCTGTCATTGGGGGCCTACGGCCTGATGCTGAAGCTGCTAGAGTACCGCACCGCGACGCGGGTCTCTAGCCTCATGTATCTGTCGCCGCCGGTCACCCTGCTGCTGGGCTTTTTGGTATTTGGCGATCGCCTCACCTGGCAGGACGGCCTTGGCCTGCTGGTGACGGCGATTGGCGTTGGTCTAGTTTACCGGGGTGAAACGAACGAGGTGACCCGGACTAGCCCGTTAAACAGCATGATGCCCTAATCGTTAAGCGCCAATGAAAATCTCCATTGAAATTACCCCCAACGCTGACATCGCCGCCCTGCCCCCTGTGGCCGAGGTCTCGGTGACCTTCCTCCCCGGCAGTCACTACCGCGACGTGGTTGACCAGGCCGCCCGCCTGCGCCAGCAGGGCTTTGACCCCATCCCCCACATTCCCGCCCGCAGCATCCGCAGCTTTCGGGAACTGCAAAAATTTGTGGCCCGCCTCAGGGCCGAGGCCGACGTTCGCCAGGTGCTGCTCATCGGCGGCAGTTTGCCCGCGCCCGCCGGTCCCTATAGCTGCGCTTTCGATCTGCTCGAAACTGGCTTGTTTGAGGGCCTTCGGGTTGGCGTGGCCGGTCACCCTGAGGGCATGCCCCAGCTCAGCCCTGCTGAGTGCGATCGCATTCTGGCGCTGAAAAACGCCTACGCCTGCGATACCGGCACGGAGATGTTTATCGTCACCCAGTGGTGCCTTGATGCGGAGGCGATCGCCGCTTGGCTCAAGCGCATTCAAACGTTTAATACTTTGCCAG
>JBCCAG010000461.1:0-3899 GCA_039814955.1 Cyanobacteria bacterium P01_A01_bin.135 | reverse complement strand
TGGGCGTTTGGTGCCATTGTTGTGCTCAGCCTAATATATGGGATTGCGTTGCCCAAATATGGAATTATGGGGGGCGTGCATGCCGGGACCTGGCGCGGAATCTACACCCACAAGAATACGTTAGGTAAAATGATGGCGCTTAGCAGCGCTGTGTTTACATTGCTGGTGCTAGATAATTCAAAAAATCGGCTTGTCCCCGCCATCTTTTTGGGCTTTTCCCTAGTGCTCATTCTATTGACGACATCCAAAGGGGCACTGGTCATCTTTGGAATGATGCTAGCAATTATTTTCTTCTGTCAAGTTCTGCGGGCTCAGTATCGATGGCTTGTCGTGCTAGCCGGCAGCATTGGGCTAGCCTCAGGCGTCGCTGCTGTCGCGGTAGCGCTAAACCTAGAGACGATAGTGGTTGATATTTTAGGGAAGGATCCGACATTCACTGGCCGAACGCTAATCTGGGCGTCAGCGGCAGAGCTCCTCAAGTCTCAGCCTTGGCTAGGATTCGGCTATCAGGCCTTTTGGCATGGTATGGAGGGACCTTCTGCATACATCATTCGAGAGGTGATGTGGATTGTCCCCGACGCCCATAACGGGTTTGTTGAGCTAGCTCTCCACCTTGGTCTCATTGGATTAGCTTTATTTTTTATCGGTTACTTCATCAATGTCATCAGGAGCATTATTGTCGTACGGAGTACGACGGGAATACAGCATATTTGGCCTTTGGCATATTTGGCAAATATCTTTCTGGCAAACATACCAGAGCAGTCGCTCTTGAAGTCGAACACAATATTTTGGGTACTGTACGTTTCTGTTTCCGTTACTCTGTTTATGCCTACCCTCGCAGAAAGCGAGGGTGAAGAGCCGCAAGCTCGCTTTTATCCTGTATCTGTAAAAAATGGTAAATATCGACCAATTTATCGGCGGGCTCAAGCGACGCGTCATAGACGTATCGCAGAACCCTCTAGCTCGCGGGGTGTTGTGGAAGCTGAGCGCTAGGATATCGAGCTTATTTATTCAGTCATTCTACTTTCTTATCATTTCCCGCGCCCTTGGCACAGAGCAATACGGTCTATTTATCGGCGTAATGGCATTTGTGAAGCTACTTGTGCCATTTGCAAGCTGGGGAACGCCCCACATCTTGTTGAAGCATGTCGCCCGCGATCGCCGCGTATTTAACCAGTACTGGGGTAATACCCTATTGATTACCGGTCTTCTAGGAACAGCGCTACTATTTGTCGTCTTACTCCTAAATAGGTTTATATTTTCAAGCCAGTTTCCCTGGACCCTATTACTGCTGATTGGTCTTGCTGAGCTAATTTGCGCTCGGATTCACGACGCTGTGGTCAAATCGTTCCTAGCAACCGACAATTTTAGGCTTGACGCTCAGGCCAACATTCTGCTGAGCTTTAGCGGCCTTATGGCAGCGGTCTGTCTCCTAGGACTTTTTCAAGATACCTCCGCTGAAGCCTGGGGCGTGCTGTATTTTGCTAGCCGATTGGTAACTGCCGTAGCGGGTCTGTTTATGATTCACCGGACCCTAGGTCGTCCCAAAATTCAGCTCTCTTTGATGGGGCCAGAAGTCACTCAAGGCTTCTTCTTCTCCGTCAGCCTCTCTTCGCAGACCATCTACAACGACATTGACAAGACGATGCTGGCGTCTATGTCGACTTTGGCCGCAACGGGAATCTACGGCGCAGCCTATCGAATCATTGAAGTAGCAATGATTCCGGTTTTGTCCCTGCTGGGTGCGACCTACGCCCAATTCTTCAGACGTGGGGCCACTGGAATTCGCGGTAGTCTGTCATTTGCAAAGAAAATCGTGCCCTTCTCTGGAGGCTACGGGCTGCTAGCTGCTGCTGGGGTGTGGATCTGTGCCCCCATCGTCCCACTGCTGCTGGGTGAGGAGTACCGAGATTCCGTCAACGCCTTACGCTGGCTAGCCCCCCTGATCTTCTTCAAAGCGCTACAGTTCTTTGCAGCAGATACTTTGACAGGGGCAGGCTTACAGGGCGTTCGTACCGCTCTACAGGCTTCATTCGCTGGCGCTAACGCCTTAATGAACCTTTGGCTCATCCCGCTCTATTCTTGGAAAGGGGCCGCACTGTCCAGTCTCATTACCGATGGGCTGCTTGTCGTGATACTTTGGGCCTTGATTTTCTACTACGCGTACATCGACCATGCGCCCCCTCATCCTAGTCAGTAGCGTAGTTCTTATCGCTAGCCTCAGTAACTGCAGCAGCCCGGCTAGCGTAAGCGCCCCCTCTACCCGCTCTACCCTGGCAGACACGCCGATGGATAGTGCACCGAGCCTACTATGGTCTAACGGATTCGGTCAGTTCTGGCGACAGCGGTGGCAGCTGGAAGAGCAGGGGACGTGGGGCTTGGAAAATGTTGAGGTGGTCCGAGGGCTAGAAGACTGCTTTGAGCGGGTGCTGCGGGTCCATTATCCCGCTGAGTCAGCGAGCCCTGCTACGGCGCGTCAGGCGGGTGTCCCTATCGGTGGGGCTGAGTTCCGCGGGCAGTTAGGGCTGGCTCCCCGCGATCGCCTGCGGCTTAGCTACTATGTCCGCTTTTCCGATAATTTTGCGTTTGTCAAAGGGGGAAAACTTCCGGGACTCTATGGTGGCATCGCCAACAGCGGTGGCAATATCCCCGACGGGACGGACGGGTTTTCGACGCGAATGATGTGGCGTGAGAATGGCGTTGGCGAGGTCTACGCCTACCTGCCGACGAGCGAGGGCTACGGCACTTCGATTCGCCAAGGTGAGTGGGTATTTCGGCCCGGACGGTGGCACCATGTTGTGCAAGAAATCCACCTTAACCAGCCGGGGCAGGCAGACGGCAAAATTCGGGTTTGGTTTGACGATACCCTCGTGGTGGACCGCGCCGACATTACCTTCCGCTCTACCGCTCAGCTTCAGATCGACGGAATCTTCTTTTCGACTTTCTTCGGGGGCGGAGACCGCTCCTGGGCTACCCCAAACTCGGTCTATGCGGATTTTGCCGCGTTCTCTGTCTCGACGGTGCCGTAATTTTCCCAGCTCACGTGATGGGTGGATAAGTAGGAGGACATCGATAAACGGCGCTGTTAGGGGGTCTGCCCCCCGCCGGGGGGCGAACCCCCATATCGTTTACTTGCGGCCAGCCACTTATACGCCGAGGGACCGGCTAGGCAGCGCGGCAGTCACCGTACCCATCAGCCCCGGGGTCCTCCTCATCTAAACCCTGCTACTTCCTGTTGCTTGTATAAAGCTTGCTCAGGAATTGTCCATTCCACCACCTACTTAGCTATAACGGAAATTGATCCAGTAGTTCTACGGAGTGACTGGAGTACCCCATCTGCGATGAGCTGCGATAGTGCAACGTCGATTGCGTCAGTGGATAGCCTCTTTACCTCGCCTGCCGATTCGGCTGGTATTGATTGGTCTATTCGTCCTGCAGATTTTTAGCGCCACGGGCCTGTCGGGCTATCTGTGCTACGTCTACAAGCAGCAGCAGACAGCGGTCGCCACAGAACGCACCCTGCAAATCGTCAGCGATCGCCTCCAGCAGGCAATGGACCGCTACCTCGCTGAGGCGCAGCAGATAGCGCTGGGTCTCGCCCCCGCTGTAGAGCTAAATCTGCTAGATGGAGATAGCCGCCCCCAGTACCTGCAGCAGCAGCAGCACCTCCTACCCCCCGGGAGCGCGATCGCCCTACTGGAAACTGGTAGTCCTGGAGAGCTGGACGCATCGCTGGCGGGCTTTGCTGCCCCTACATTGCCCCCTCACCTTGATGGCCCAACCCTACAACCAGCTTCTCAAGGGGTCGTGGCCCTACTTCCCATCCGTGCTTCCACGCAAACGGTCGCGGTGTTTGTCCCTTGGAGTGGTCTTCGCAGCGCTCTTGAAGCCATTGCCCC
>JBCCAG010000291.1:0-5174 GCA_039814955.1 Cyanobacteria bacterium P01_A01_bin.135 | reverse complement strand
GTCCATGCCCTGGGTGTGGAGTGGCTGCAGTGGTGGGAAGCGGGACGTCCCAACACCATGGACGGCCTAGACTTTAAGCAGCGGGAAAAAGAGTATCTGATCCGCTGGCGCAATGTGGTCCACACCACCGTATGGGACTACTGCGATCGCCATGGCATCAAGCGGCCCAACCGCTGCACCACGGTCCAACCCGCCGGTACCAAGAGCCTGCTCACCGGCGCTTCATCTGGCTGGCACCCGCCCAAAGCTCAGCGGTTCATTCGCCGCATCACCTTTGGCAAGCATGACCCGGTAGCCATGGCCTGCATTGATTATGGCTATAGCGTGGTGCCGGCCCAGTCAGACAAGGATGAGCAGGGGCGGCTGCTGGATGATCCATTTGACCCGCGCTGCACCGAGTGGCTGGTGGAAATTCCCACCGAGGTAAGCTGGGCCAATATTCCTGGTGCGGACCAAATCAACATCAGCCAGTTCTCCGCCCTAGCCCAGTTTGACTTCTATTCTCAGGTGCAGCAGCACTACACCACCCACAACACCAGCGCCACCATCGAGCTGCGGGAGGCGGAGGTGGATGGGTTAGCTGAGGCCATTCACGGGGCGATCGCCTCGGACGCAGGCTACATGTCGGCGGCGCTGCTGGCCCGGTTCGACGACCACCAGACCTTCCCGCGATTGCCGTTTGAGCCCATCAGCAAAGCGCAGTACGATGAGCTACTGAGCCAGGTGCACCAACGGCACGGGGTGGGAGACTTCCATAGCGCCTTGATGCTGTACGACCTCGGGGAGCGGATGGAAGCAGGACCCGCCGGCTGTGATTCGGATAAATGCATGATGCCGGAGGCGCGGCCTGACGCGTAGCGATGCGGCTAGCGCTTTTCTTACAAAGCGCTAGCCAAGCTCTTCAGCCAGCACTTGAACAGCAGGCAGCAACAGGTCTGACTGCTGTATTGCTGTGGTTAGCTCTCTCAACAGCGCCGCCCGGTTAATCCTTCCGTCGATAGGAGTGATCGTAATTATTCGAATGCCTTCGACCGTTCCCGCTCTTGTGCTGGCAAGGCGCACAATATCTACTCGGTAGCGCTCTAACTCCATATCGAAGGGGCTCGCCTTATCAAAGAGGGCTTTTACCGCGCGCATCATTTTATCGGCTGAACCGCTAAGCGCCAGGGCCTGCGACACAATAGAAGCATCGTTGATATTGCCGCCTTCGACAGCGCGCTTCAGAGTGACCAGCTCTCCCCGAAGCGTAAGCACTGCTGTATTGAGTTCACGTACCAGGGGCTTAACTTCCTGCCGGTCAATCGATAAGCCTTGCTGCCTCAAGACTTCCCTCAAGTCGCTGACAAAGGCAACGATATCGCTAATGGCGCTCGTCAATTCAGATAAGATTCCTTGACTCGCTTGGGCCGTGGCACTTTTTCTCGGTCCGCATATCGTTGTCAAGGTAGATGCTAGCAGCAGTGCCCCCAAAGATCTCCGACTAATCGACATCGCTACTTTTCCTCGAAGCGCATCTCAACCTTACACTTGTGAACTAAAGCTAGTCTAGATGGTGAGTGGAGTTTCCCGTGGGGAAATCCCACTCACCAAAATGGATTTGGTTTAACTTCTAGATCGAGCAGCGGCAAGGAGCAAGCATGCGCCAATCCATAGGATTACAAGAGTCGGATATTGTGGCAGTAGCTGCGCTGCAGGGATAGCGGGAACCAGCGTAACAAGCAAAAGGAGAACGCCGTAGATGAGCAGCGCTCCGCCCAGCGCGATCGCAACATACTTCGCTCCTATTTTCACGGCAACACCTCTGCTAAGATGCCGCCTGCTGCTTTCGCTTCGCCTGCTGAGCCAGCAGACGCTCCAGGGCCAGTGCCGTAATTCCTAAGGTCACAATTAAAATTCCCAGCACCTGTACCCCCTTCAGCACTGTATTTGGCCCCGGCGTAATAATGAACGCCAGCAGCGCCGTCAGCACGGGTCCGCTAGAAGCAATAATCGAAGCCCGCGCCGCCCCCATCAGGCGGACACCAAAATTGTTGAATAGATAGCCTAGCAGCGTCAGGGTGCCGAGGACAAAGCCACCAACAATCATACCGCCAGGGCTAAACGGCACGATCTCCACCGGGCGGAACAATAGAATCAGGCTAGTCAACAGAAAAATCGTAAAGAACTGGATAACGCTCACCGGCACCGGATGAAGGCGGCGGAAACTGAGCTGCATAGAAATGAGGTAAAAGGCGAAGGCGACGCCCGCCAACACCGCTGCGCTCACCCCCACCAGCGAGAGGCCTCCAGCTAGGCTTAAGCTAGGGAGAGCAGCCAGTACAACTCCCAGCAAAATGGCAACCATAACGCCGATGCGCAGCGGCGTCGGGCGATCGCCAAACAGCAGCCAGGCCAGCGGCACCGTAATGATGGGATACATGAAGAGAATCGTGACGGCGATTCCCGGACCGATTTGACCAATGGCGATATAAATTAGCACCTGGGAGATGAACAAAAACGCTCCGCTGCCACAGACGTTGCGCAGCAGCTTGCGATCGCGGGAGGTGCTAAAGGCCCGCAGGTCTCGCCAAGTGGCTGGGTAGAGCACCCCGCCCACCACCGCCATTAGCGGCGTTACAAAAATCATCCGCAGCCACAGAATCAGCAGAGAGCTATCCAAGCTTTTTAGTTCGATAAAGCCGCCTAGTTCCCAGACATTGAAGAGGCTGCTGGGTACGCCGATCACTCCAACAGCGACGTTATGTAAGGAGAGCGCCAGAGTAGAGAGCAAGATGCAGATTAAGCCAGTTTGAGGGAGGGAAGCGTTAAGGCTGGCTATCCGCTCACCGATAGGCTTAGCCGTAGGGGGGCGCTGGGACGGCGCTGGAGGGGGGGACATATTAATCCCGGACAGGTTAAAAGATGAGGGCGATCGCCCCTGGGCCGCTGCTAAGCGCTGAATCAAGGATTGGGTCAGCGCGGGGTCAGCCTTCTCGACGCTGGCTGGGGACCCTGTTGAGCCGTCGAGCTGGAAGCTGGCGGCGGTCTGCGCCTCAATGCGGGTAACTAGCGCCTCAAGCAACGCTTCGCCTCGCTCCTCCATCTGCGCCATGCGGCTCAGCCGCTGGGCCATGGCCTCCTCGTAGTGGCCTAGCTCCTGCTGGAGCTGTCCTATCGCTGGAGAGGCAGCGGTAGCTTGGGAAAGCCCGAGCGCTGTATCTTCAGCCGCACCGGCGTTGAGTTTCTGCACCAGTAGGCCATATAGCCGATTGGCCAACGCCTGGGCGAGCTGTTTGGCCCACTGCTGTTGCTGCTGCTGTAGTAGGGTCCGCTGCTGATCCTGCAGGTCCTGCTGTTCGCTGCGCAGCTCGTGGGTCGATTCCAACAGGTCGGTCTTTTCCTGCTCTAGGCGGTCAATATCAGCCGTCAGCTGCGCCACAACGCCGGTCAGCTGTGCCACTAACGCCTGCTGGTGGGTTTGCAAGTCACGGTGTGCTTGCTGCGATGCAGCTTCTTCACTGGATGCTGGCCCCGTAGGCCGGCGATCGCCTTGCTGCTCACCATTTTGGTCCGGTAACGCCATAGATACCTATCCCCTTGCCCAAATTAACAGAGCGCCCGAGATACTTAGACGCATGAAGTGACGCATGAAATATTAAACCCGTGAGCGGCCAGCCACAAGTATAAGGTTTGAGTATGCCCTCTGACGGGGAAACCTAAGACTATTGTTGTATGGCCGCTGTACGGCCGCTGGCTTACTCGATTCTATAGCAGATGTACTGACTTGCCAGAGCATTGTCAAAAGCTTTGGGGCGACCACTGTACCGTAGCCGTAGTTAAGCCCAATCGTAAAGTTTCCATAGAGAAGGGCGTCACTTCATGAAGTGTTCTTGTTTTTGCTTTTGACGCTAACCCAGCTCCGTCGACAAAGTGTCCCGCCTTGTCAAACAGGTGTAGCCCCCCGGAGCCTACGGATAAATACGTAGTCGCCCGGTTAGAATATCGACGGTTGCGCATTTACTCCTTAAAATTGCGGATAGCCTCGGGCAAGGTTCTCAAACTCACGGGAACATATCATGAGTAAATATACTCGTTTAGAGCAAGGCTACTAGGGGTTGCATATAGTAAATTGTTGTCAAGTAGGCGGCGCCCTGCTCTGTATCGCGCAGCGCTGTAATTCATCCAGCAACACCAATTAGCCAGAGATAAGCATCGCTTACCCTTTGGGACATACAACGATCATGATGCAAGAGTGCTCTACCGCAATCGTAATTTATGAGGATAGACCGGACTACGAAACCGGGATTAAGCTCCTGACCAGTAGTCTCTTAAGTCATGCCTCTAATATAGATATCCATATATTTGCTCCCAACGCGACGCCTGATTTTCGCCGGTGGGTTGGCGATCGCCCCGTCTCAGCCCATTACTGGTCACCCAGCCCCGCTGCTGGGTTTAACGTAAAGCCAGATACGCTGTTGTGGGCCCTAGAGCAGGGATATAAGCAGGTTATTTGGCTAGACGATGACATTATCGTTACCCGCCCGCTGCCGGATGCGCTGCTGCTGCAACCACCGACGGTCATGGTGCTAGCAGAAATTTCCCGGCGATTTAAGACCCGCGATTGTGTTGCCCTATGGGATCTTCCCTTTGGACGGAGCTTCCCGGTCAATCCATCGGCCTGCTGCTTTCGGGTCACCGCCGAGCACATCGGCTTTTTACAGCGTTGGAAGGACTTGATCAACGCGCCCGACTACTGCTATTGGCAAAGCCAGCCGCGGCAGCAGCGGCCAATCCATATGGTGGGGAGCGATGCGGTGCTCCACGCCCTACTGGGCTCTCAGTTCTATCAGGACATCCCCCTACACCTGCTGCGGATGGGCCGAGATATAGCCCAATGTATTACCCCGAGCCACTACACGGTGGGGCAGCGTTTAATGAGCCTGTGGTGGGGGGTCCCCCCGCTGGTTCATGCGATTGGCCGCAAACCATGGCTTGCTGTCAATGATTCGGAAGCTCGCTTGGCCCTGTCGCCCTATGCCTGCTGCGCCCGCCGACTTAAAGCGCTCAAGGGTGAAGCGGCTTGGCTCACTGTTCCAGCCCGTTGGGCGCTGTGGCGGCGACTAACCCGGGATCACCCAGCCCTGCTGAGCTTGCCGCTTGCCTTCACCCGTCCCAGCATCCGCCGCAGTTTAAGT
>JBCCAG010000418.1:0-4214 GCA_039814955.1 Cyanobacteria bacterium P01_A01_bin.135 | reverse complement strand
GTTGAGGTGGCGACCCCCGAATAAGGGTCATCCACTAGTGGTGAAGTCAGCAGCGGTAAGGCGACTGCGCTCCGCTGCAATCCTGTGGGCGGTGCTGACGGCCCTGGGGCTACCGGGGTCATCCAGTGCGGCGGCTGATCTGGCAACCATTCGCGATCGCGGCCAGCTGATTGTGGCGGTCAAGAGCAATACGCCTCCCCTCGGGTTTGTGGGGGAGGATGGAGTTCTGCAGGGCTTAGAAATAGACATCGCCCGCCAGCTCGCCCAGGTATTGCTTGGAGACCCCAATGCAGTCACCCTTGTGCCTACCAGCAACACAGAGCGGATTCCTGCACTTCTGAGGGATGAGGTCGATGTAGTAATTGCCCGCCTGTCGGTGACAGAGCAGCGAGCGCGGCTGGTGGATTTTAGCCGCCCCTATTACTACGACGGCACGGCGCTGATTACCAAAGCGCCTGAGCTGCGGCAGTTTACTGACATTGGCTCGCGGCCCGTGGCGGTGCTGACAGGCTCGGACACCATCGACGACCTGCGCTGGCATTTGCCCCAGGCGACCCTCGTGGGAGTGGATTCTTATCAGGCAGCCTACGAGCTGCTGGAGACGGGAGAGGCGATCGCCTTTGCGGCGGATGTCAGTTTACTGACGGGCTGGACGCAGCGCTACCCAGAGTATCGGATGCTGCCCACGCTACTGTCGGCAGAAGGTCTCTCCATTGCCATGCTCAAAGGGCTGCAGTACCAGCCGCTCCAGGCCGCCGTAGATGACGCCATGGATGCCTGGTACGCTACGGGCTGGCTGCAGGAGCGGATTGCTCACTGGGGCCTACCGCTGGACGATTTAGAGCGACTAGAGGACCCAGAGTCAGAGCGCCATGGAGAGGATGGGCCGGGGCCGCCCATCAACAACCTTAACGAATCTGGAACTCTCAGATAAGCTTCAGAGGTTTGCAGGTAAGCTGGAACAAGCATTGTTTGGGACATCATTAAACTGCCCTATGGACGTTGATCTGCCCATCATTTATCTGTCTGTCCTGGTTGGCTTGCTGATTGCCGCCGGAATCTTTCTGTTCCGCCAGGTACTCAAAACTCGCCGGGTTGAATCGACCCTGTCGCGCTTGGAGAACAAGCTAACCAACCAAAAGGGAACAGCCAAGGACTACTACGAACTGGGGTCTATCTACCTCGATAAGCGGCTCTACGCCAAGTCCATCACGCTGTTCAAAAAAGCGCTCAAATCAAAAGATCTGGGCGATGAGGAGAACCGGGCGCTGGTGCAAAACGCCCTGGGATTTACCTACGCCTCCCAAGAGCAGTACGACTTGGCGATCCGGCAGTACAAAGAAGCCCTAGAGGGTTTGCCGGACTACCCAACTGCTCTCAACAACCTCGGGTTTGCCTACGAGAAGAAGCAGTTGACTGCCCAGGCTCTGGAAGCCTATGAGCAGGCCCTGGCCATCGATCCCCAGAACGCTACGGCGAAGCGGCGGGCGGATTCCTTGCGTAAGCGCCTGGTGCCGTCTTAGAACTCGGCTCTAACTTGGGCACATGTTTTGTCGGGGCATGGCGCTGCCGTGTCCTTACCGCCTAACCGACTCAATAACCACCTGCTTGAACTGCCATGGGACACCACTACCGCGATGAGCGCCGCCCCTTTGAGCTAGCCGGCGCTGCCCCTCACTACACCCCCGATCGCCCCGGGCAGGTGAAGCATATAGCCCTGGACCTATCACTGGATATTCCCCAGCGACGCTACGACGGACGCTGCACTATTTTGCTGGAGCCGGTACGCGAGGGAATAGGACAGCTCGCCCTAGACGCGGTAAATTTGACGATTGAGAGCGTCACCGTCGAGGGGATGGAGCAGCGGTTTGACTACGACGGCGAGCAGCTCCAAATTCACTTAGACGAGACCCCCGAATTGGGCAGGCCCATCTCTGTGGCGATCGCCTACAGCGTTGACCAACCCCAGCGAGGCCTCTACTTCATCGGCCCGGATGAGCATTACCCTTACAAGCCGGTCCAGGTGTGGACCCAGGGGGAAGATGAGGACTCCCGCTACTGGTTCCCCTGCTTCGACTACCCGGGACAGTTGGCCTCGTCGGAGATTCGGGTCCGCATCCCCAGCAACCTGATGGCGATCTCCAATGGGCGGCTGGTGTCGGTAGCAGCAGCTGATAATGATACAGGCGACGGCCAGGACAGCGACAGCAAAAGCGAGAAAATCTACCATTGGCGGCAGGATGAGGTGCACCCCACCTACCTGATGACCCTGGCGGTGGGGGACTTTGCCGAACTGCAGGACCAGTGGCAGGGTAAGCCGGTGACCTATTACGTGGAGAAGGGCCGGGAAGAAGACGCCCGCCGCACCATGGGCAAAACTCCTGCCATGGTAGACTTCCTCAGCCGCGCCTACGGCTACCCTTATCCCTTCCCCAAGTACGCCCAGGTGTGCGTGGATGACTTCATCTTCGGCGGCATGGAGAACACCTCCACCACCCTGCTCACCGACCGCTGCCTCCTAGATGAGCGCGCTGCCCTCGACAATCGCCGCGCCGAGAGCCTGGTGGTCCACGAGCTCGCCCATCAGTGGTTTGGGGATTTGGTAGTCATCAAGCACTGGTCCCACGCCTGGATTAAAGAGGGGATGGCCTCTTACTCCGAGGTGATGTGGACTGAGCGAGAGTATGGCCTTGAGGAGGCCGCCTACTACCGCCTGCAGGAAGCCCGCAGCTACATCGACGAGGATAGTTCCCGCTACCGTCGCCCCATGGTCACCCATGTGTACCGAGAGGCGATTGAGCTATACGACTCTCATATTTACGAGAAGGGGGCCTGCGTCTACCATATGATTCGCGCTGAGCTAGGGGATGCCCTGTTTGAACGGGCCATGCACCAGTTCGTGCAGGACAACGCCCACCGCACGGTGGAAACGGTGGACCTACTGCGGGCCATTGACAAAGCCACAGGCCGCAACCTGCAGTTCTTGTTTGACCAGTATGTGTTTCGGGGCGGCTACCCCAGCTACAAAGTGGCCTACCGCTGGGACGGTGATGGCCAAATGGCGACGCTGACGGTGACCCAGACCCAGGCCAAATCAGAGGGGGATGACCATAAGGGGCTATTTGACCTCAAGATTCCGGTGGGCTTTGCCACCCTGTCTGATAGTGGTGCTGACAAGGACGCTGACAATGCCTCTGACAATGGCGCTAACAAGGACCTAGAAATGACCACCGTGACGGTGCGCATTCATCAGCGGGAGCAGACCTTCTACTTCCCGCTGCCCCAAAAGCCTGCCTTTGTCAGCTTTGATATCGGCAACGCCTACCTGAAAACGGTTGCCCTAGAGATGCCGCTGGCCGAGCTGGCTGCCCAGCTCACCCATGACCCCGATCCGGTAGCCCGCATCCACGCCGCCAAAGCGATCGCCAAAAAAGGTGGCCTAGAGGCCGTACGCGTTCTGGCCAAGGCGCTAAAGGACGATGGGTTTTGGGGAGTGCGGGCCGAGGTGGCGAAGCAGTTGGCTAAGGTAAAGCTAGACCAGGCGACCGAAGCGCTGCTAACCGGGCTCGAGGATGACGAGGCTCGGGTGCGCCGCGCCGTGGTGCAGTCCCTCAGCAAGATCAAGACGAAGACCGTTTACAAGGCCCTGAAGGCGATCGCCCAGGCGGGGGACCCCAGCTACTACGTAGAGGCGGCGGCGCTCCAGAGCTTAGCCTCGGTAATCACCGGCAGCGAGCTGACCAGCAAGCAGGAGAAGGTGATCAAGCTGCTGGAGACTGTGTTAGAGAAGCGGGCGGGCTGGAACGAGGTGGTGCGCGCCGGGGCGATCGCCGGTCTCAGCAAGCTCAATACCTCCCCCGAAGCCTTGGCCCTCATCCTCAACTACACTGCCCTCGGGGTGCCCCAACCCCTGCGGCTATCGGCCATTCGCGCCCTGGGACCGGCCTCAACGGGGCAGTCAAAGCCCGATGTTGAGCAGGTACTGAGCCGGCTAGAGGAAATTTCGGCGGAAACCTTCTTTCTAACTCAAGTAGCGGTGGTCTCAGCCCTCAGCAAAATGGAGACTCCCAAGGCGATCGCCGTTTTAGATCCCCTAGCTTCCCAGTCCAGCGATGGCCGGGTGCGCCGCCGTGCGGAAGAGGCGATCGAGGTGGTCCGCAAACACACCGCTTCTGACAAATCTGTGGCGGAGTTGCGTAAGGCCCTGGATCAGG
>JBCCAG010000451.1:0-3985 GCA_039814955.1 Cyanobacteria bacterium P01_A01_bin.135 | reverse complement strand
CACTCGCCGAGACCCTGACAGCGACTATCTGCAAAAGCTACAGCAGGACAGCTTCAGCCACCAGCAGCAAATTTTGTTAGACTACCCGGCCGCCCAGCAGCCCAGTTACCCCGGTGGTGACTTTAAAGCAGGAGCCGCTGCCACCCGGGCACTAATGACAGCAGGGGTCGAATATATCGTCAACGGCGTTCTGTACTTAGAGCGGCAGGACAACACCCTATTGGTGGGCCGCCCCAAGCTGCTGGTGCGCCAAGGGGGCTGGTCTGATTTTGGGGATTGGTGCTATCACGTCGTCGATATCAAGATGGGAAAGCGCCCTAAGGCAGACTATCAGGTCCTATCAGCTTTTCACACCTACTTGCTCTCCGAGATGCAGGCAGCCTGGCCGGAGACGAGCTGGCTTATCCTCAAAGAGGGCAAGCGCTACGGGGTCAGTTTGGTGGATCAGCTTCCTAAAATGGAGGAGGCTCTGGCCGGCTGCATTGAATCGTTGAAGGCGACCCAAGCCCCTGAGGTCTTTATCGCCCGCAATCGCTGTGATCTGTGCCATTGGTTTAGCCAGTGCTATCAAATTGCCTACGAGCAGCGTCACCTCTCCCTACTGCCGGGGGTAACCCCCAACCGCTACCGCCATCTCAAAGCGCTCAGCCTGACAACCGTGGAGCGTCTCTCCGCCGTCCCCCCCTCGCTACTAGAGCCGCTCCCTGGCTTTGGTCCCCAGGTGGCCCGTAAGCTGGTGCGCCAGGCCCAGGCGACGTTCCGTGATTGCGCTATCCCTATTTCTGAGCCTTCCCCACCAGACGAAGGGGGGCTGACAGCTTTGCTGCCCTCGGCCTCAGTAGAGCTGTACTTTGACATTGAAGCGGCTCCAGAGCGCGATTTGATGTATCTGCACGGCGTGCTGGTGGTAGAGCGAAATGGGCGGGGCAATCCCCAAACTCAGTTCCATGCCTTTTTGGCTGAATCAGAAGCTGAGGAAGAAACGGTGTGGCGGCAGTTTCTTGCGCTGACGGCCTGCTATCCTAGCGCGCCAATTTACCACTTCTGCCCCTATGAGGCCCAGGCGGTGAAAAAGCTCGCCGAGCGCTATGGCACCCCTCGCTATGTTGTCCAGTCCCTGCTCAGGCGGTTCGTCGACCTACACGACCGCGTCGTTAAAACCGTCACCCTACCCACCGAAAGCTACGCCCTTAAGTCCATCGCTCGCTGGGTGGGCTTTGACTGGCGCGACCAGGAGGCCAACGGCGCTCAGTCCATCTTTTGGTACGACCAGTGGATGCTCCAGGGCGATCGCCAGTTTATTGAGCGCATTGTGCGCTACAACGAGGACGACTGCCGCGCCACTTGGGAAGTGAAGGACTGGCTGGTGAGCTTTTTGCACCAGCAGCGGGCGGCTTCCTAGGGCGCTGTCAGGGCCGAGTCCTACGCGTTTGACTCTTACGGTAGGGTTGGTCTGGGTGTCATCTCAGCGACTCGCTACAGCTTACGCCCCAGAATAACGAGGTCCCGGGGGCTGTCGTCTATCTCAGCGATGCTGGGCAAAAAGCCCCACTGAGCGAAGTCGAACTGCGCCAAGAGTTGAAGGCTGGGCTGGTTTTGGGCAAATACAAATCCCAGCAGTGTCGTGAAGCCGAAGGCGGGACTTTGGGCGATCGCCTGCTCTAATAGAGCCGTGCCCACCCCTCGACGGCGGTGGCGGGGGGAAACGTAGATGCTAATTTCGGCGGTCTTGCGATAGGCAGGCCGCCCGTAAAAGGGCTGAAAGCTAAACCATCCGGCTACCTGGCCCTGGCGCTGCGCCACCCAAATCGGGTAGTCCTCTGGAGAATGGGCTGTAAACCAGCCGTACCGGCTCTCAATTGTAACGGGCTCCGTATCCCCAGTGACGCGGCGGCTGGGTATCGCTGCGTTGTAGATGTCGACGATGAGTGGCAAGTCCGCAAAGGTTGCATCGCGGATCAGGGTTTTTTGTAAAAGCACGGGCTTGTCTTATAGATGAGTCGTTAAATTGGGTTGAGCCCCGAAGGAGCTCAGCTTCCGGCCCGCGCGCTGATAGCGACGGAGGCTAAGGCTAGCACCGGACCTTCTAGGGAAGATTAAACAAAATTTCCTCAAGGCTTGCGGTGAAGTATTTGACAAATACCGAATTAATAGCGAGAATTGAGATCGCTTTGAAGGCAGTCGTCTTGAAAGCGGCCTCTCTCAGGCCCTTAGCGCTTACCGGCGAGTCTCTGTTAGGTTCAGCGGAGTTCGTTCTTTGGTTAAGGCTCTGCTGATGGCTGTGAGGGACTGTAGTTCAATTGGTTAGAGCACCGCCCTGTCACGGCGGAAGTTGCGGGTTCGAGCCCCGTCAGTCCCGTTCTCTTATGTCTAGTTGGCGCTTACCGCCGGGTGAGCGTCAATTGCGCATTGCGATCGCTAAGAGGGTGAGGTGAAGCGCTATGCTGGAGACAGCGCGCTGCCGGCAGCCACTGGAAGATCAGCGATATTTCCGCTGGATCTGCTGACAACGGGCGATCTCACAGTTGAGAATTTACGCATGGTATTTTGGCTAGTCCTGCTTGGGATCTTTACCTACGTCATCGTCCGGCGGAGCGTAGCTGATATTACCCGAACCCCTGTTTGGCTGCTGTGGGGCGTGATGATGATGCCCGCCTTCATCTGGACAGCCTGGACGATGATCAACGGCGATACCGACATCCCAATTTTGTGGCTGTTGGTGCCGCTAATTAGCTGCCCAGTCGCTTACTGGCTTCTAATTCAGTGGGGACGACCCAATCGGCAGTACCCGTCGTTCTCAAAGCGGCCCGCCGCAAAATCTACCCCGGCAGCCCCCGAGGCGTCCCCCAATCAATCGGCCAGCGAGGTAATTGCACAGGTCACTAACCCCACCCCGCCGCTACGCCCCATCAGTAAAGAAGACGAAGAGGCCTTGAAAAGCTGCTTTCCTTGGGGCGTCTACTACCTGCGCAACATCGAGTACCGTCCCCAAGCCGTCGTCTGTAGAGGCAGCTTGCGCACTTCTCCTGGAGAGGCCTACAAGACCATTTCGGCAAATGTGCAGCGGCTGTTTCAGAACCGCTTCCTGCTAGTTTTTCAAGAAGGCCTAGACGGCAAGCCCTTCTTCACCCTGGTGCCCAACACCTTTGTGACCCAGCGCCGTAAATCGGTGCAAGCGCGGCCGGTGGTCGCTCTAGCGCTGCTATTTGCCACTCTACTTACCACGACCCTAGCAGGGGTGCTGCTCAGCGGCGTGGCGCCGGACGATTTAGAAGCCAGCCTGTCCCAAATGTCGACGGGGTTGCCCTACAGCCTTTCCCTGCTAGCGATTTTGGCGGTCCATGAGTTCAGCCACTATCTGACGGCTTGCCGGTACCGCATCGCGGCGACCTTGCCCTATTTCATCCCCGTCCCCCCCGCGAACATCTTCCCATTTGGCACCTTTGGGGCATTCATTCAAACGCGATCGCCCATGCCGCACCGCCAAGCGCTGTTTGATTTGGGCATCTCGGGGCCGCTAGCGGGTTTATTAGTCACCGTTCCGATTCTTTTCTGGGGGTTATCCCACTCTTCACTGGTTACCCTCACCGAAGAGTCCAGCATCTTCAACTTCAACTCCTTTGACCCTGGGGCCTCTTTAATGATTGCCCTGTTAAGCCGGCTAGCCCTAGGGCGAGAAATTTTGACGACGAGCGCCCTAAACCTTCACCCGGTGGCGATCGCTGGCTGCCTCGGCATTGTTGTTACCGCCCTCAACCTAATTCCCGTTGGGCAGCTTGACGGAGGGCATATTGTCCACGCCATGTTCGGCCAGCGGGCCGGGGTGGTCATTGGCCAGGTGACCCGCTTACTGGTGCTGGCGTTGGCCTTTGTCCATAGCGAGCTGCTGATCTGGGCGATTCTCCTTTTCTTCATGCCCATCGTCGATGAACCTGCCCTCAACGATGTCAGCGAATTGGACAATGCCCGCGACCTAATCGGGCTT
>JBCCAG010000838.1:0-2032 GCA_039814955.1 Cyanobacteria bacterium P01_A01_bin.135 | reverse complement strand
GGCATCAATATTAAGCTGATGAAGTCGGGGGGGCTCTCAGAGGCGCAGCGGATGGTGCACACCGCCCAGGCCCACGGGCTGAAAATCATGTTTGGCTGCTACTCAGACAGCGCCTTGTCTAACGCGGCGGCGGCTCAACTGGCCCCCTTCGCCGACTACTTAGACCTGGACAGTCATCTGAACTTAGTGAATGATCCCTTTGTGGGAGCCAGCCTAGAGAATGGCAGTCCCTACCCCAGCAACGACCCCGGCTTAGGGGTAAGGAGAGCCGATGCTTAAACCCAATGACCGCCTCGCCATTCTGCTCCACGGCGGCCTGCAGAGCGGCAGCGGTAAAACGGGGCTGTCGCTGCTGCGCTACGGCGATCGCCCGGTGGTGGCCGTCATTGACCAAGACTGCCCCGGCGGCAGCGTCCCCAAGCTGACTGGCATTGACCGCCAGGTGCCGGTGGTGGCTTCTGTCACCGAGGCCTTGGCCCTAGAACCCACCGTGCTGGCCATCGGCATTGCCCCCTCCGGCGGCGCGCTGCCCGAGCCCTGGCTGCAGGAGGTGCGCCAGGCGGTTGTCGCTGGTCTTTCTGTGGTTAACGGCCTGCACACCCCCATGGAGCCAATGTTTGCACCCCTGCTGCAGCCGGGCCAGTGGGTGTGGGACGTGCGCCGGGAGCCCGAGGGTCTGGCCATTGGCGGCGGCAGGGCCCGGCATTTGGACTGCCGGCGGGTGCTCACGGTAGGTACGGACATGGGGATCGGCAAGATGTCTACCTGTCTGGAGCTGCACAGCGCGTCGGTGAAGCGGGGGCTGCGCTCCAAGTTTGTGGCCACGGGCCAAACCGGGCTGATGCTGGGCCACGATGGGGTGGCCCTAGACGCGGTGCGGATTGACTTTGCGGCGGGGGCGGTGGAGGGGCAGGTGATGCGCTGGGGACCGGAGAACGACATCCTCTATATAGAAGGGCAGGGCTCTCTAGTTCATCCCGGCTCCACTGCCACCCTGCCTCTGATGCGCGGTAGTCAGCCCACCCATCTGGTGCTGGTGCATCGCGTGGGCCGCACCCACATTAACCACTTCCCAGAGTTTGCCCTGCCTACCTTGCCAGAGGCAGTGTACCTCTACGAGGCGGTGGCGGCGGCTAGCCCCTCTTTCTCGGGGGCCAAGGTAGCGGCGATCGCCCTTAACACCTGGGGCCTCGACGAGGCGGCGGCACAAGCGGCGATCGCCCAGGCTAGCCAGGAAACCGGGTTACCTTGCTCGGATGTGGTGCGCTTCGGGGGAGAGACCCTGCTGGAGGCAATTTTGTCCTAGAGGCTGCTTTAAAAGGAGCAGCGCTACAGCTCCCCCATCACCATCCGGCGCAGAATCTCGGTAACCTCCGCCGCCATTAGCGCGTCCACATAGCGGGCCTCGGCGTCGAAGTTGGCCACATCCTTTGCTGCGATCAGGGTAAGGCCCAGGGCGTATCGCTGATGGGTGGCGGTGAAGTCCAGGGTCCCTTGGCGAGGCAGGCTGAAGTGAACTAAAGCGCAGTAGGTGAGCTCCGTGCGATCGCGCTGGTCGCTGCGGCCAAATCCGCTTTTGGAGAGCACCACGGGGTCGGTGAGTGCATCCGTTAGGCCCAGGGTATCCAGCGCCACATCAACATAGCGGGCGGTATCCACCCCCAGGGCCTGAATCACTGTCTGTAGACTGTGGCCCTGGGCGGCAGGAAAGTTGGCCTGGCGGGCGATGGGGTAATGCCAGCCCGCCATAGTGATTAGCCGCGTCAGATCGTAGGGGGAAACCAGGTTATCGCCGTGGTGCACCGCGCCGGAAGCTGACAGCAGCACCCGCCCGGTGCGCCCATCCCGCAGCGCCGGACGAGAGATAAACGGCGGCTCCCCATAGCGGCCACGAAACACACTGCGATCGCTGCCGGTCATCTGCCGCATCCAGCTTTGTAGCCCGTCGGGGGTGTTGAAATGCTTGAAGGTGAGGGCGAGGGAATTGGAGGTCGCAATGCGGTTGTCGTAGTTAACGACGCCGTTGGCCATC
>JBCCAG010000894.1:0-1787 GCA_039814955.1 Cyanobacteria bacterium P01_A01_bin.135 | reverse complement strand
ATCTTACCTAGATCGTACCCAATCAACTGCTACAGGGAATACTCGGTGGGGCCAGCTTGTCCAGGGATGGAAGATGAGTCTATGCTTTAGGAGGCACGAAGGCAGCGTCCGGCCTTCTGCTGCTGAGGTTACGCCAGCCAGTAGATATGGGCCGCCCCCTAGACGATTGAGTTAACTGAGTAAAGCTATGCGTTGGACCAGTGCATTATCCACGAAGGCATCCCTGGAAGCAGCGGTTGATCAGGTGGTAGCGCAAGCCCAGGCGAATTTGTCAGCCGACCCCGACTTAGGGTTCGTGTTCATCTCGTCGGCGTTTGCGAGCGACTACTCACGCTTGATGCCCCTGCTCCAAGAGCGGCTCTCGGTGCCTATCTTAATCGGCTGCAGCGGTGGTGGCATCGTCGGTACCAGTGGGGTCAACGCGACCCAAGAAATTGAAGAGACCCCGGCCCTTAGCCTGGCGCTAGCTGAACTCCCTGACGTGGTGATTACCCCCTTTCGCGTCGTCTCTACCTCTCTCCCTGACTTAGATGGTCCCCCCGACCGCTGGGTTGAGCTGGTGGGGGTTGCACCCCAAACCCGGCCCAGCTTCATTCTGTTGGCGGACCCCATCTCCGGGATGATGACGGACTTTTTGCAGGGGCTGGACTACGCCTACCCGGGGGCCACTAAGGTGGGCGGCCTGGCCAGCGGTGGGCCGGCAGTGCAGCAGGGGTCGCTGTTTTACCAGGGGGCGGCGCTGCAGGGCGGGGTGGTCGGTGTGGCTCTCAGCGGGCAGGTGGTATTGGACGCCATTGTGGCCCAGGGCTGCCGCCCAGTGGGTCCCATGTATCAGGTGGTGGAAGGCGATCGCAATATTATCCTCAAGGTGCAGGAAACTGCCGGCAGCGGAACGCCCCTGCCGCCGCTGGAGGCATTGCAGGAGCTTGCCGCCGACCTGACCCCGGAGGAGCGAGAGCTAGCCCAGCAGTCGCTGTTCGTGGGGGTCGCCCAGAGCGGGTTTAAGCAGGTGCTAGAGCCGGGAGATTTTCTGATTCGTAATCTAATGGGGGTAGACCCTAGAGGCGGAGCGCTAGCCATCGGCGATCGCGTCCGTCCGGGAATGCGGATCCAGTTTCACCTGCGGGATGCCGGTGCCTCAGCAGATGATCTAGAGACCCTGCTGCGGCAGTACAAAGGCCAACAGCCAGGGGTAAGCTCTGCGGGGGCGCTGATGTTCGCCTGCCTGGGGCGGGGTGAGCGACTGTATCAAAAGCCTAACTTTGACTCCCAGATGTTTCGCCAGTATGTGGAAGATACGCCCCTAAGCGGCTTTTTCTGCAACGGAGAAATCGGACCCGTGGGCCAAACGACGTTTGTCCACGGGTACACGTCGGTCTTTGGAATTTTGCGCCAGCCAGACTAGATAATCTTGGCGAGCCGCAGGCCGTAGTACATGCCGAAGGCTAGCCCTAAGAATCCACCCAGCATGACAACGTAGGCAACTACTCCAAACATTCCTTTTGCTCCTTCCAATGAACGCCATTGATGCGCCTGTCGCACAAGGGCCAAGCCACACCAGTAACTCTAGTAAACCGCATTTCGGGCTGCTCAACCAAACGCACCCGCCCAGCGTCTCCATACCCAGCTAATTGCAAAGGATTACCATGACCGCCATCACCGTCTCCCTGCCGGCCAATAGCTACGACGTCGTCATTGCGGCAGGGCAGCTTGCCCGCCTCGGCGCAGGGCTCAAACCCCTACTCAAGGGCGATCGCCTGCTGCTGGTGTCTAACCCGACGGTGTTT
>JBCCAG010000098.1:0-8803 GCA_039814955.1 Cyanobacteria bacterium P01_A01_bin.135 | reverse complement strand
GCCTCCCAGGAACAACTTGATCTAGATGAGCCGCCTACCCAGGACCGGCACAACACTCCAGACTTGGATAACCGCACCACCCTCGTGGTAGTGCCCTGTCTAGAGCAGTGCTTTTTGCGCTGCATCGACGGCTGGAGCGCGGTGGAATATCTACGCAGTGTGGCCATCCGCAACCGAAACTGCTTTTGGGTATTTGGCTGTAACCAGCTCGCCTGGAACTTCCTCGATTTCGTCTCTCAGATTAGCGCCTACTTTGGTCAGGTGGTGACCCTACCAGAACTAGACGGCGATAACCTGCGCGATTGGCTAGACCCCATTGGCCAAACCGTGATTGAATCCAGCCAGCAGCAAGACACTCTGCAAAGCTGGTTAGACCCGCTGCGTCAACAGGCCGTTGAAATAGAGCAGGGCAAAGACGCTGAGGATGACCCACGGCAAATTTACTGGAGCTCCTTAGCGACCCAGTGTCTTGGGGTGGGGGCGATCGCCGCGCGTCTGTGGCAGCGCAGTCTACGGGTCACCGCCGAGGAGGAGCTGCCCCCCCTTGACCCGCCGGACCAGGAAGACAAAGAGGCAGGGAATGCGAGTCGCCCCGAGCCCGCTCGCCTCACGCTGCACCAGACGGCCCCAACTTTGCCCAGCCTGCCCAATCTAACGGCCGCAGACCGCTATCTACTCCATGCCTTACTCATTCACGGGGAGATGACCCGGCCTCACCTAGCCCTCAGCTTGGGAGAGACCGATAGCGAAACCCAGGCCACGGTCCAGAAGCTGCTGCGGGAAGACTTGCTGGAGCAGCGGCACGACACCTTGAGCGTGCAGCCAATCTACTACCCAAAGCTCAAAACGGATTTGGGAAACAATAACTTCTTTTTAGAGGGGGAATAAGGGAGGATGGTGCTGCATCTACATGCGGTCAGAGGACTATACGACTGGGCAACCTCAGTGCTACCACCAATAGGGACGCCTCAAGCCAGGGTTCTGGCTCAGGCCCTAGGGCCGAAGAATTTAGCAGATAAGATTACCGCCGATTTCACGCTTCAAAAAATTTTTACCGGCCTGATTGCCGTTGCCCTGACGGTTGCGTCCCTAACCATCATTCAGGTTGCAACCAACTGGGTCTCAGAGCGGGTGCCGCGCCGGTTTCGGCTAGTGGTGAAGCAGGCGCTGCCGTTCGTCAAAGGGGTTGTTCTGCTAGTCGCGGTCTCTTACCTCATCAGCCTATTTCTAAACCTTTCTGAATCTAATGTGTTGGCGCTCACCGGCACAATTGCGGTGGCGCTGGGGTTTGCCTTTAAAGACTTCGTCAGCTCAATTATTGCTGGAGCCGTGGCGCTATTTGAAGCTCCTTATCGGGTAGGCGATCGCGTTGAAATTGGCGGCCACTATGGCGAGGTAATTGGCTACGGGCTGCGGGGCATTCGCTTGCAAACCCCAGGAGACAGCATCGTCACCGTTCCTCACAACAAAACCTGGACTGAAGCGGTGTCCAACGCCAATGCG
Organism: Cyanobacteria bacterium P01_A01_bin.135; assembly: GCA_039814955.1. GTDB lineage: Bacteria > Cyanobacteriota > Cyanobacteriia > CAKZMO01 > CAKZMO01 > JBCCAG01. The sequence continues at coordinate 7,300 of JBCCAG010000098.1, read as the reverse complement.
GGGAGCTTGGAGGCCCAGGTGGCGACCGACTTCTACTTCGCCCACAATGTTGATGCTGACCGGGTCATCCAGATTTTGTACCAGGCGGCCCACAGCAGTAAGTACACCCAGCTCAAGTCCCCCATTTTGGTGGTAATGGAGGAAAAGCTCTGGGGCACGCAGTTCAAGCTGCGGGCCTATCCTATGGATGCCCGCGACGAGTTCATCTACAAAACGGATTTGACCCGGCGCGCGAAGCAGGCCTTTGACCGCCATAGCCTGCCCTATCCCAATGTGGCCAGAGCGATTGACGGAGCCAATTGACGAAGCGTCAGGCCAAGCGCGTCAGGTTAACGGCTACTGAGAGAGGGGAAGCTGTGAACCTTAGGCTGAATCTAGAGTCCACAGCGCTATGCTTGATTACCCCTTTCGAGGCTAGCCGACAGAGGTTAGCAGCTTATCCTCGACGGTATTGGCGCTTACCTCCACCGCATCGGCCTCAGAGGGCGGCACCACCTGCCAAAACTTGGGCAGCATCTCCTCCCAGTTGTCCAGCACATGCTGCGCCTTCTGGCTGCCGGTGCGCTCCAGGTGGGCCTGAATCAACTCTTGGAGCTGCTTCTCACCCGCTGCCGCCTGCACCCGCTGGAGGGAGACGATTTCGGGGTTCATCTTCGCTTGGATGCTGTCATCCTCATCTAGGAAGTAGGCTAAACCACCCGTCATGCCGGCGCCAATGTTGCGCCCGGCCCGGCCCAGGACAACCACGACGCCGCCGGTCATGTACTCGCAGCAGTGGTCCCCCGCGCCCTCAATCACCGCGCGGCCCTTGGAGTTGCGCACCGCGAAGCGCTCGCCGGCCTGGCCATTGGCGTACAGGGTACCGCCGGTGGCGCCGTAGAGGCAGGTGTTGCCCACAATTACGTTCTGGGCCGGGTCGTAGGCGGCTTCGGGCAGCGGCTTGACGATGATCTCGCCGCCGTGCATGCCCTTGCCCACGTAATCGTTAGCCTCCCCTTCCAGGTGCAGCACCATCCCCGGCAGGCAGAAGGCCCCAAAGCTCTGGCCAGCGCTGCCCTTGATATTCAAGGTGATTTGGCCGGTGAAGCCCCGGTTGCCGTAGCGCTTAGCGATCGCCCCGGATACCCGCGCCCCCACAGAGCGGTCGGTGCTGACGATGCCGACCTCTTTGGTGACGGTGCCCTGGGTCTCTATGGCCTCCTTAATCTTGGGGTCATCCAAGATGTCGTTATCTAGCACAGGGCCGTTGCTGTGCACCGCTTCGTGCTGTAGCCAGCTGCGGTCTTCCCGCACATCGGGTAGGGCCAGCAGACAGTCTAGGTTAAGCACATTGGTTTTAGTGAGCTGGGCATCGCCCCGCACCTTCAATAGGTCCGTGCGGCCAATAATCTCCGTCAGCGAGCGGTAGCCTAACCGGGCCAGCAGCGATCGCGTCTCTTCCGCGATGAAGTAGAAGAAGTTGACGACATGCTCCGGCACCCCGGTGAACCGCTTGCGCAGCTTTTCCTGCTGGGTGGCCACCCCCACCGGGCAGTTGTTGGTATGGCAGATGCGGGCCATAATGCAGCCCTCGGCGATCATGGCGATGGAGCCAAAGCCGTATTCTTCTGCGCCCATCAGCGCCGCCATCACCACGTCCCAGCCAGCCTTGAGGCCGCCGTCGGCCCGCAGCAGAACGCGATCGCGTAGGCCGTTATCCAAGAGGACACGGTGCACTTCGGTGACCCCCAGCTCCCAGGGCACCCCGGCGTGCTTAATGGAGCTCAGCGGTGATGCGCCGGTGCCGCCGTCGTGGCCGGAGATCTGAATCACATCGGCATTAGCCTTGGCCACCCCTGCCGCAATGGTGCCGATGCCGATTTCCGCCACCAGCTTCACCGACACCTTGGCCTTGGGATTGATCTGGTGCAGGTCAAAGATCAGCTGGGCCAGGTCCTCAATGGAGTAGATATCGTGGTGGGGTGGCGGCGAAATCAGGGTGACGCCGGGCTTGGAGAGCCGCAGCTGGGCGATGTAGGAGCTCACCTTACGTCCGGGGAGCTGGCCCCCTTCGCCGGGCTTAGCGCCCTGGGCCATCTTAATTTCGATTTGCTTGGCGCTCATCAGGTACTCCGGCGTGACGCCGAAGCGGCCCGAAGCCACCTGCTTGATGGCGGAGCTGGCGGTGTCGCCGTTGCGCAGCCCCTTCAGGTGGGGCATGGTTTGGGACAGCCCATCGCCGTCCACATCGTTTAGCACCTTGAAGCGAATGTCGTCTTCGCCCCCCTCACCGGAGTTGGACTTGCCCCCCAGCCGGTTCATGGCCACTGCCAGGGTCTCGTGGGCCTCACGGGATAGGGAGCCCAAGGACATGCCGCCGGTGCAGAAGCGCTTGACGATGTCTTCCACCGACTCCACTTCCTCGATGGAGATAGAATCGCGATCGCTCTGGAAGTCCAGCAGGTCCCGCAGAGCCGTGGGGGGGCGATTGGCGATTTGCTGCTTGTAGGTGGCGTAGTGGTCGGGGTCCCTGTCGGCCACGGCCTTGTGCAGGGCCTTCACCAGTTCGGGGCTGTTCATGTGGTACTCGCCGCCGGGCTTGTACTGAATGAAGCCGAAGTTCTGCAGCTTTTTGGAGATTTCCGGGAAAGCCCGCTCGTGGATAGCGATTACCTCTTGGGCCAGGTCCTGGGTGCTGAGGCCGCCGACGCGGGACACGGTGCCCTTAAAGGCCCGCTGCAAGAGATCCGGGCCAATGCCAATGGCCTCGAAAATCTGAGCCCCATGGTAGCTAGCCAGTAGGGAGATGCCCATCTTGGACAGGATTTTTAGGAGGCCGCCCTCCACACCTTTGCGGTAGTTGGCCTGGGCCTGCTCAATGGAGATTTTCTCTAGGCGGCCTTTGTCCATCTGGTTCTGGGTTTTCTTGCTGCTCCACCAGTGGCGCACGGTCTCTAGCGCCAGGTAGGGGCATACGGCACTCGCACCATAGCCGATTAGGCAAGCGTAGTGGTGGGTGCTCCAGCATTGGGCAGTGTCGATCACCAGGGAAGCTTTCATCCGCAGGTTGCTGGCAATCAGGTGGTGGTGCACCGCGCCAGTGACTAGCAGGGGCGGCAGCAGGCTGTAGCTGGCGTCGGTGCCGCTAGATTCGCCGTCGGGGTGAACGCGATCGCTCAAGATCAGGACGCTGGCGCCGTTTTCCACCGCCTCAGCCGCAGCAGCGCACAAGTCGGCGATCGCCTGGTCGAAGCCAGCCGGGCCGTCGTCAATTTTAAACAGCGTGGACAGCTCCGCCACCGTAAATCCAGAGTCACGAATCGCTTCTAGCTCCCCATCGTTCACAATTGGCGAGTTGAGCTTAATTTGGCGAGCGTACTCCGGGTGCTCCTCCAGCAGGTTGCCCCGCGCCCCTAGCTGCATGGCCAAAGACATCACTAGGCTCTCCCGTAGGGGATCGATGGGGGGGTTGGTGACCTGGGCAAAGCGCTGCTTGAAGTAGTCGTACAGCAGTCGCGGCTTGTCGGAGAGCACGGCCAGCGGGATGTCATCCCCCATGCAGAACGTGGGCTCCTTGGCCTGAGAGGCCATGGCCTCAATGATCATCTCCACGTCTTCGGTAGTGTAGCCGAAGGAGGCCTGTTGCCGCAGCAGGGTCTGGTCGTCGAGCTGAGCCTCGCTCTGGAAACCCTGGGGCTGAATTTCGAGGCGGTGCTCCTTCAGCCAGGCACCGTAGGGCTGCTGACTGGCCACTTGCTGCTTGATGTCGTAGTTGCGCAGCACTTGATGGCGCTCCAGGTCCACGGCAATCATCTCACCGGGGGCCAGGCGGCCTTTCTCCACCACTTCCGCCTCAGATACGGGCACCACCCCCGCTTCTGAGGCCACAATGATGCAGCCGTCCTGGGTGATGCAGTAGCGGGCCGGGCGCAGGCCGTTACGGTCCAGAGCTGCCCCTACCGTTTTGCCGTCGCTGAACACCAGCAGGGCAGGGCCATCCCAGGGCTCCTGGATGCCGCTGTAATACTCATAGAAATCCACGATTTCGGGGTGGTCTTTGAGGTCGGGCTGTTTCTGGTAGGCCTCCGGCACCATCACGGTAACCGCTTCCATGGGGCTACGGCCCGAGCGCACCAGCAGCTCCAGCACGTTGTCCAAGCTAGCGGAGTCGCTATTCTCCGGTTTGACGACGGGCTTCAGGGTTTCGAAGCGATCGCCCCAAATCTCGTGGGACAAATCCGCCTGACGGGCCATCATCCAGTTAACGTTGCCCAGCAAAGTATTGATTTCGCCGTTGTGGCCCAGGACTCTCATCGGCTGGGCAAGGGGCCAGCGCGGTAGGGTGTTGGTGCTGAAGCGGCGGTGGTAGAAGGCGAAGGCGCTCTCGTAGTTCTCGTCTTTAAAGTCGAGATAAAACTCTCCCAACACCGCTGAGCGCACCATGCCTTTGTAAACAATAGTGCGACCCGATAGCGAACAGATGTATAGGTTCTCTAAGGAGGCCCGCTCCTCGTCGGAGGTGGCAGAAGCCAATGCGTCAATTACCCGCTGATCCACGCGGCGACGCAGCAGGTACAGCTCCCGCTCCAGCACATCCCCCTCAAAATCGGTCTGAAGAACGATTTGCTCAATCTGCGGCTGGTTCTCAGCAGCTTGAGGACCTAGTACCGAGGGGTTAACCGGCACCTCCCGCCAGCCCAACAGCTCAAAGCCAGAAGCCGCCACCTCTGCCTCAACCAGCGCTTTTGCCTCAGCTGCCGTATCGCCCTGAGGCAAAAACACCATTCCCACCGCCAGGGTTTTGTCTGCCATTGCCCCGGCGTCTGCCATCCAGGCCTGAATAATCTTCCAGGGAATCGCCGTCATCACGCCGGCACCATCTCCCGAATCCTGGTCAGCGCTGCAGCCCCCCCGGTGCTCCATACAGGTCAGCGCCCCCAAAGATTTTTGCACCAGCGATCGCGAGGCACGGCCATATTGGTCGGCAATAAAGCCAACGCCGCAGGCGTCGCGCTCCTCCACCAGCCACCGCTGACCAGGATGGATAGGATGTGAGCTCCGGTGTAGTTGGATCTTATCGTTCATGGTGAAGGCTTCCTTCGTAACTGCTGTCGGGTAACTTGACCTGGGTAGGCGGATTAGCACTTGAGCGGGAGTAAAATTCGCTGAAGCAGGGCCAGTTGTGTGGCCGCAGCTTGGGGCTTGATCGCTAGTGGCTCAACGAGCGCATCACTAGCGCTTGTCGGCACAACAGGCCCTAGGCACAGTGCGATGATGAAGCTGCCCGTGATGCGGACGCGCTGTAGAAGTATCGGTGGGTCTAGTAACCTACCAGGAATCACAGGTGTCTGGGAAGACTCCTCCAATACAAATCTTGCGGCTTATCGCATTAGATCTGCTTTGTCAATTCCAGTACAGGTTGAATAGACATACCATATTCGTCCCCCTTTCGACTGCCTGACATATATCCAAATGGACGCCATGGCCTGCGAAAGAGCTACTTTATTATTATGAAAGGCTTCGGGAAATATTCAACCTCGACAGCGAGCGCGAGTAACCGGACCCTGCTCCCCCGTCCAGACTGAACAAGGTAAAGTTACTGTGATACTCGATGAGCGCTGAGCAAAGTTTTTGTAAGTGCCTTAGGGCTGCCCTTAGCGTAGAGTAAAGCCTCGCTATGGTAGATCCTAGTGCAAAGCGGCATGTAGCGCCTTGCGGCTGCACTGTAGATGTCATCATCCGAGTTTAAAATCGATTCAAAATTTGGAACACTATATTTGGTCTAGTGGTCTAGTGGCTCATAGCGGATAGGGCTGCGATCGTTTGAGGTGAGCACCAGCACGGCAGCTCCTGGGGGTACTTTTAATTGACCCACCGCCAGATTCATCGAGCTAGATTCATCAGATAACTACCGCTACTGCAGACCTACGGATTCCGGACGTAGCATTACTTAAACTTAGGAGAAGCTATCGTGGTTCAAACAAAAGAGGCAGTCTCGTCCCCCCTAACCAACATGACTCAGGGCTTAATCAAAGATTCCGCGGCCATCTCTGCGACCGAATCACGACCTTGGGGCTCTTTCACAGTGCTTGAGGAGGGCCATGGCTACAAAATTAAGCGCATCGAAGTCAATCCGGGTCACCGCCTCAGTTTGCAGATGCACCACCACCGCAGTGAGCACTGGATTGTCGTTTCTGGAACCGCACTAGTGACCTGCGGTGAGGCGGAAACGCTGCTCTCCAGCAATCAATCCACCTACGTCCCTCCCTGCACAAGCCACCGGTTAGAGAACCCCGGCGTTATCCCGCTAGTGCTGATTGAGGTTCAAAACGGCCAGTATCTGGGAGAAGACGATATTATTCGATTTCAGGACGACTATGCCCGCACCCCTAATCGCCAGTAGGCCAGACAGCTAGGTTTCAGCTTTTAAAAATTGGCAAGCGCGGACGAAGCCGTAGCCCCGTCCGCGCTTGCTATCTGTTCCGGTATTTGGTTACAGTCGGCCCACTACCCAGCACGCAATCCATGCGCAAGCGGCTTCACCATGACCATCTACATCACGGCTTCTGCGGCCAAGGAGCTGAGTCGTCTAGAGCGGCAGCAAGGCTACGACAATGCCTACTTGGTTATCGACGTTGGCCCGGGGGGATGTTTATCTCTGTCTTACCACCTGAGATTTGCCCACGAAAGGCCCGAGGACTACATTGAGTCAGACTCTGCTTCGGATCTCGACAAAGCTTTAGAGGCAGCAAAAGCAGACGTCATCACGTCATCACGGCGGGTAGCGATCGCCCCTACAGCGCAGCCCCACGTCAGCGCCCTTAAAATTGATTATTCAGAGGATCTGCTCGGCGGGGGGTTTCGGTTTCACAACCCCGTCGCCACCAGTACCTGCGGATGCGGTCACTCCTTCTCTATCTGAGCATCCGCTGCTCAAGCGGTTAATTGACCATTCGCGAAATATCCTGCTAACATGGTAGACCGTTGCAAACAACGTTACTTTCAGCCGATTGCCTTAAAATATGCCCACGATTCAGCAGCTCGTTCGCAGCGAGCGCCAAAAAGCTAAGCAAAAGACGAAATCTCCCGCTCTCAAGAGCTGTCCGCAGCGGCGGGGGGTCTGCACCCGCGTTTACACCACAACGCCCAAGAAGCCAAACTCCGCGCTGCGTAAGGTTGCTCGGGTTCGGTTGACCTCCGGCTTTGAGGTGACGGCATACATTCCTGGAATCGGCCACAATCTCCAAGAGCACTCCGTGGTGATGATTCGCGGCGGTCGAGTCAAGGACCTGCCCGGCGTTCGATACCACATTGTTAGAGG